>CALWSS010000138.1 GCA_944384255.1 uncultured Clostridia bacterium | reverse complement strand
CCCTTATTAACATACTGAAAAAACGTGGTTTAAAAGTTGTATCTTTTAAATGCGGACCGGATTATATAGACCCTATTTTTCATAAAACTGTTCTTGAAATTCCAAGCCGAAATGTTGACACATTTATGTCTGACAAAGAAACAGTTTTAAGTATTTTAGGAGAAAATACAAAAAACGGTGAATTTGGTTTAATTGAGGGTGTAATGGGATATTACGACGGAATAGGCGGTGTATCAACTGCGGCAAGCTCTTATGGTATTTCTTCTTTAAGCAATACACCTGTACTTCTTATTTATGATGTTAAGGGAAGCTCTCTTACGGCGGCGGCAGTAATTAAGGGCATGGCGGAGTTTAAAAAGAACAGTAATATTAAAGCCGTTCTTCTTAACAGAGCAGCTGAAGGAGTTTATAATTCACTTAAAAATATAGTTGAAAACGAAACGGGAGTTAAAGTTATAGGGTACCTTCCAGAATTAAAAGATTGTGAGTTTAAAAGCCGTTATTTGGGGCTTTCTTTAGGTGAGAGCAAAGAAAAGGTACTTGAAAAAATAAATAACATAAGTACCGTCCTTGAAAAAACCGTTGATATTGATTATTTAATTGCTCTTTCAAAAACAGCTCCTGATATAAAATTTAATTCGGAAAAAATAATGCCTTTTGCCAAAGATATTAAAATAGCTGTTGCTTATGACGATGCTTTTAATTTTTATTATCAGGATAATATTGATTATTTAGTAAAAGCCGGAGCCGAAATAGAGTGTTTTTCACCACTTAAAAACGAAAGTGTTCCAAATAATGCAAATGGTTTAATAATAGGCGGCGGATACCCGGAACTTTTTGCAAAAGAGCTTTCTGAAAATATAAATACTAAAAACAGCATAATAAAAGCTGTAAATAGCGGTATGCCTCTTATTGCCGAATGCGGTGGGTTTATGTATTTGAATAAGGCAATTAAAACAGATGAAGGCACTTTTGAAATGTGTGGAATTTTTAATTCAGTCTGCCAAAATACAAAGCGCCTTACTCATTTTGGATATGTGGAATTAACGGCACAGAAAAATTCTGTTTTTGGAAAAGCCGGAACAAAGCTGAAAGGTCACGAATTCCATTATTACCACTGTGAAAATGAAGGCAACAGCTTTAAGGCACAAAAGCCGCTTACAGGCAGAAACTGGGAATGTGCTTTTACAAATGAGAATATGTATGCCGGTTTTCCTCATTTATATTTTTATTCCAATTTGGAAGCAGTTAATAATTATTTAAACAAATGTGTTGAATTTAAAAGCAGGTGCTATAATGAATTTAAGTGATTACATAAATTTAATTGAGCCTTTAGATGAAAGTATGCTTGTACTTTCTCAAAAAAGGTGGGACAATATAGCTAAGCCATTAAAAAGCCTTGGTAAGCTTGAAAAAGCCGTGTCCCGAATGGCAGCAATAAGCCAAAATAATGGTAAAGTTGATATTTCAAAGCCTGCTCTTTTGATTATGTGTGGCGACCATGGTGTTGTTTGTGAAGGTGTTACTCAAACAGACAGCTCTGTTACAAAAATTGTAGCCGACAGTTTTCAAAATTCCGAAACGACAGTAACTGTTATGTCAAAATTTGCTGGTGTTGACGTTTTTCCTGTTGATGTGGGTATAAACTGCGATACATACGAAAATAAAGAGCTTTTGCCTTTTAAAGTCTGTGACAGAAAGATAAAAAAAGGTACTGAAAACATATTACTTTGTGACGCCATGACAACGAAAGAGTGTGAAAAAGCTGTTTTAACAGGTATTGAATGTGTAAAAGAACTTAAAGAAAAAGGCTATAATATAATAGCTACCGGGGAAATGGGTATTGGAAATACTACACCAAGCAGTGTTTTGGCAGCAATTTATACAGGCTTAAATGCTAAAGAAGCCACAGGAAAAGGTGCCGGACTTTCTAAAGAAGGCTATAATAGAAAAATTCAGGTTGTAGATAAAACGATAAATCGTGTTTTAAATAATTATAAAAAAGAAGATTATTTAGGCGTTATATCTGCATGCAGTGGACTTGAGATAGCAGCTTTAACAGGTGTGTTTTTAGGCGGAGCGGTTTATAAAGCGCCTGTTGTTTGTGACGGTTTAATTTCAACTGTTGCAGCACTTATGGCTGAAAAAATAGCGCCTTTAAGCAAAAACTATATATCCGGTTCACATATTAGTGCTGAACCATCTGTAAATGCCGTTATTAAAACTGCCGGAATAGAAACTTATATAGACTGCCAAATGTGCTTAGGTGAAGGAACAGGTGCTGTTGCTGTTATACCGCTTTTTCAAATGGCTTGTGATGTGTATAATAAAATGAGCACATTTGAGGATTTTAAAATGGAAAACTATAAGGACTACGAAAAGGAATAATTATGATAATTTTGGTATCTGGCGGAAGCTCCAGCGGCAAAAGTGCTTTTGCTGAAAAACTGTGCCTTGAATTTAAGAGCAAAAAACTATATTACATAGCCACTATGGAGCCTTACGGAAAAGAAGCAAAAAACAGAATAGAACGCCACATAAAACTTCGAGAAGGCAAAGGTTTTATTACTATTGAAAAATTTACTAATATTAAAGATATATGGCTTCCAAAAGGCTCAACGGCTATTTTGGAAAGTCTTTCAACACTTCTTGCCAATGAGATGTTTTCTCCAAAAGGCAGCGGCAAAAAAGCCGATGTGGAAGTTTTAAGCGGTGTAAGCAAGCTTTGCAAAACATGTGAAAATACAGTTATTGTAACTGATAACATATTTGAAGACGGTGTTTTTTACCTTCCAGAAACTATGGAATATATAAAAGCATTAGGTGATGTTAATTATCAGGTTGCATCAATGGCAGATGAGGTTATAAATATAGTTGCATCATGCCCTGTTTACTATAAAAAGAGGTGAGAAAATGCTTAACTCATTTTTTATGGCTCTTTCTATGTTTTCAAAACTGCCTGTGCCGGAAATAGACTTTAATAAAGCCAATATGAAGTATGCCCTTTGTTTTTTTCCTGTAATAGGTCTTATTATAGGCTTTTTTCAATGCCTTATTTATACATTTTTGAAATATGCAGGATTTGGAGATTTATTTATTGCATGTATTATAACTGTTTTGCCTGTTTTAATTACTGGCGGAATACATATTGACGGTTTTATGGACACAAGCGATGCAATAAAATCCTACGGCAGCAAAGAAAAAAAGCTTAAAATACTTAGCGACCCACATATAGGTGCTTTTAGTGTTATATCAATTGTTGTGTATATGATTGTATATTTTGGAGCAGTTTATGAGGCCGGACCTAAAGGTATTTTTGCTTTTGCCAAGTGCTTTATACTGTCCCGTGCATTAAGCGGTTTTGCGGCTGTTACGTTTAAATGTGCCAAAAAAGAAGGGCTGCTTTTTACATTTGCCGACTCGGCTGATGTGGAATTTACAAGAAGCGTATTAATTGCCATATTTGTTCTAACTGCTCTTTGGCTTGTATTAAAAGACGGGAAATGTGGTTTTATTTGTGTTTTGTCTACACTTTGTGTTTTTGGCTATTACAGATACTTTTCATATAATGAGTTTGGCGGTATTACAGGGGATTTGGAAGGATATTTTCTGCAAATATGTGAGATTGTTGCACTTTTATGTGCCACGGTATTTGGCAGATGATTTTGAGGTGTAAAATGATACTTATTACTGGTGGTGTTTATCAGCATAAGCTGGATTTTGTATATAAAAATTTTAAATTAGAAAAAGATGATATTTGTTTTACAGACATTGATTTAAACTGGAATAATAAAAAAGTAATTTATAAATTTAACGATATTATAAAAAAATGGCATAATGAAGGCTTAAATCCAGAGGAGAATATTTTAAATATTGTAGAAAGTTTAAGAGATAAAATTATTGTTATAGACCAAACAGGCTGCGGTGTTGTGCCTGTTGACGAAAAAGAACGAGTATTAAGAGAAATTACAGGCAGAACATGCTGCATATTGGCAAAGGCTGCCGATGAAGTTTATAATGTGATGTTTGGTTTAGGAGTAAAAATTAAAGGCTGATATTATGGATATATATTTTTTTCGCCACGGACAAACAAGGGGAAACATAGAAAAAAGATATGTAGGCTCAACTGACGAGAGTCTTACAAATGAAGCAGTTCAAAAACTTAATAATGTTAATTCACCTGATGTTGATATTGTTTATTCAAGCCCGTTGAAAAGATGTATACAAACAACTGATATAATATTTCCTAATAATAAAATTGTAATTATTAATGGTATTAAAGAAACTGATTTTGGTGATTTTGAATATAAAAATTACGAGGAACTAAAAAATAATCCATATTATATTTCTTGGCTTGAAAGCGGCGGAAAAATACCTTTTCCAAATGGCGAAGACCCGGAAAAATTTAAAATACGCTGTGAAAAGGCTTTTAATAAAATTATAAAAGATATGATAAAAAATAATTATAACAAAGCCGCTGTTGTTACTCATGGCGGTGTTATAATGGCTGTATTTGAAAAGTTTTACGGCGGTAATTTTTATGACTACCAGATAAAAAACGGCGACTGTATTTTAGGAAAATTTGATGTAAACACAAATAAGTTTTTAAGTATTAAAAGGATTAGCAATGAATGAAATAACACTGTGTATATTAGTTGGTTTTTTAATTGATTTAATTTTAGGTGACCCATATGATATTCCTCATCCAGTTGTTTTAATTGGCAAATTAATAACTTTGTGTGAAAAAACAGCATTCAAACTGTTTCCTAAAACGGATAAAGGAATGTTTTATGGTGGAATTTTTATATGTGTTGTTGTTATGGTATTAAGCATGGCTGTACCGGCAGTCATACTTTATTTTTTTGGCAGAATAAGTCCATATTTACGTTTTGCAGCAGAGTGTATTATGTGCTGGCAGATAATAGCCGTTAAGTCATTAAAAAAAGAAAGCATGAATGTTTATAATGAGCTTGAAAACGGCACTATTGATACTGCAAGAAAAGCCGTATCAAGAATAGTGGGAAGAGATACAAAAAGTTTAACAGATGAAGGTATAACAAAGGCAGCAGTTGAAACAGTTGCAGAAAACACATCAGACGGCGTTATTGCACCGCTTTTTTATATGCTTATAGGTGGGCCGGTTCTGGGATTTTTATATAAAGCAGTAAATACAATGGATTCTATGATTGGATACAAAAACGAAAAATATATGTTTTTAGGTCGTGCTGCCGCCAAAACCGATGATTTATTTAATTTTATACCGGCAAGGTTATCAGCTTTTTTTATGATAATATCAGCTTTTTTGCTTAAATATGACTATAAAAATGCATATAAGATATTTAAGCGTGACAGGTTTAACCACAAAAGCCCAAATTCAGCTCAAACGGAGTCGGTTTGTGCCGGTGCACTTGATGTAATGCTTGCTGGCGACGCTTGGTATTTCGGAAAACTTGTAAAAAAGCCAACAATAGGTGACGATATAAGAAAAATACAGCACAACGACATTATAAAGGCAAATAATATGATGATTTTAACATCTGTTTTGTTTTTGGCAATTGGTATTTTAATAAGACTGGTGGTGAGCTTAGTTTGAGACATGAACATGGCGGAAACATATATGCCAAAAAATGCGATATTGATTTTTCTTCAAATATAAATCCTTTTGGAATGAGTGAAAACATAAAAAAGGCTTTTATTAATTCTTTTGATATGTCAGTATTTTATCCTGACCCGGAATGTACAGAGCTTAGAAAAAAATTGAGCCTTAAAGAAAAAGTTGATTTTGATAATATTATATGTTCAAATGGTGCAGCAGAGCTGATATTTGCAATATGCTTTGCTTTAAAGCCTAAAAAAGCTCTTTTGGCAGCACCGTGTTTTGCAGAATATGAGCAGGCACTTAATGCCTGCGGCTGTGATATTGAAAGATATGTATTAAAAGAAGAAAAAGGCTTCTGTTTTGATGACGAATTTTTAAATAAAATAACTGAAGATATAGATATAGTTTTTTTCACTAATCCAAACAACCCCACAGGTATTTTGGCAAATGCTGAATATATAGAAAAATTATCTGAAATATGTTTAAAAACAAATACAATCATTGTTTTTGATGAGTGCTTTCTTGATTTTGTTTTAGATGGTGAAAACTGCTCAGCTAAAAGATTTTTAATCAACAAAAACATAATTATATTAAAGGCATTTACAAAATTTTATGCTATGCCGGGATTAAGGCTGGGTTATGGATTGTTTTCTGACTACAATACTGCTTTAAAAGTAAGAAGCTGTATGCAGACATGGAGCGTTTCTACACCGGCACAAATGGCAGGTATTGCAGCTCTTGATGATGAAAATAATTATGAAAGCACAGTTGAGTATATAGAAAATGAGAAAGAATATATACTGAGCCATATTTCAAATTTAGCTTATAAAGTGTACGGACACAGTGCTAATTTTATATTTTTTAAAGAAATAAAAGACTTTGACAAAAAAATGCTTGAAAAAGGTATTTTAATAAGAAGCTGCAAAAATTATTATTCCCTTGATGAAAGTTTTTACAGAATAGCTGTTAAAAGCAGAGATTGCAACGAAAAACTAATTAAGGCTTGGACTGAAATAAAGAGAGGTTAAAACATGGCTTATTCCATTATGATACAGGGTACAATGTCCAATGCCGGAAAAAGCTTTATAGCTGCGGCATTATGCAGGGCATTTGTTCAGGACGGATACAAAGTTGCTCCTTTTAAATCCCAAAACATGGCTTTAAACTCATACATAACAAAAGACGGCTTTGAAATAGGCAGGGCACAGGCTATGCAGGCAGAGGCGGCAAAAACCGAGGCTACACGTTTTATAAATCCTATTCTTTTAAAGCCCACAACAGATGTAGGCTCTCAGGTTATAGTAAACGGCAGAGCCATAGGCAATATGGCGGCAAAAGAGTATTTCGCTTATAAAAAGAATCTTATACCTGATATTTTAAATGCCTATAATGAGCTTTCAAAAAACAATGATATTATAGTAATTGAAGGAGCAGGAAGTCCAGCTGAGATTAATCTTAAAACTGACGATATTGTAAATATGGGCCTTGCTAAAATGCTAAATTCCCCTGTAATACTTGCCGGGGATATAGACAGAGGCGGAGTTTTTGCCCAGCTTTACGGCACAGTTATGCTTTTGGAAGAAAGCGAAAGACAGATGATAAAAGGCATTATAATTAATAAATTTCGAGGGGATAAAAGCATACTTGAACCGGGGCTTGAAATGCTTGAAGAAAAATGTAAAATACCTGTTTTAGGTGCATTGCCTTTTATTGATGTTGATATTGATGATGAGGACAGCCTTTCAAGCCGTTTGGATATGTATGAAAGCAAAGGAATACTTGATATAGCCGTTATACGGCTTCCTAAACTGTCTAATTTTACAGACTTTAATTCTTTCGGCAGAATAGAGGGTGTATCAGTAAGATATGTTAAAAATGCAAGGGAATTTAAAAATCCGGACATGGTTATAATACCTGGAAGTAAAAACACAATTAAAGATATGCTGTTTTTAAGACAGAGCGGTCTTGAAGCTCTTATTAAAAAATCAGCTGCAAAGGGTGTACCTGTTATTGGAATATGCGGCGGCTATCAAATGCTTGGTAAAGCAATAAGCGACCCATATTTTACAGAAGGCGGCGGAGAAATAGAAGGTTTGGGACTTATTGATATTTCAACTGTTTTTGAAACAGAAAAAAGTCAGATAAGAACAGAAGGAAACATAACTAATTCCGGCGGAGAATATGGATATTTAAATAATTTAAGCTTTGAAGGATATGAAATCCATATGGGTCAAAGTGATATTGAAGAAAACACTCAAACAACTGCCATTAAAGCCGATGTAAACGGAGAAACTAAAATAATAGGTGCTGTTAATAAAAATGTATTTGGAACATATATACATGGCTTTTTTGACAGCAACGAAATATTAAACAGTATTTGTGATATGCTTTTTAAAAGTAAAAATATTGACTCAAATAAAGCCGTTGTTCCTTTAAAAGATTATAAAGATATGCAGTATGATAAAATGGCACAAATGCTGAGAGAAAACATAGACTTAAATAAAATTTATAATATTATGGGGATAAAAAATGACTGAAAAAAATAAAGGTTTAATCCATATTTACTGCGGTGACGGAAAAGGCAAAACAACTGCTGCGGCCGGTCTTTCAATAAGAGCAGCCGGAAATGGTATTGATGTTATATTCTGCCAGTTTATGAAAGGCAGAAAAAGCGGAGAGATTGAAATACTTAAAAACATAAAAAACATAACTGTTCTGCGCTGTGATGAGGATTTTGGTTTTTACTGGAATATGAGTGAGGAAACAAAAAGCAAGGCAAAAGAGAGCTACAGCAGTTTATTTAAAGAAGCTGTTTT
>CALWSS010000137.1 GCA_944384255.1 uncultured Clostridia bacterium | reverse complement strand
TTACTACAGTATTGGCATTTACAATAACGCTCTCATCTGTGCTGTATAATATAGAATCAACAGTGTATGAACCTCTGTTATTGTTATTAAGTATGGCAAGGCCTATACCTTCTTTGCCGTTTTCATCGGTATAGTTAAAAGCACATACTTTGTTTTTGTCTTCGTTTTCGTAAGAAAAAACCGAAACACTGTTTAAACCGGAATTTTCACTTATAATATCCTCTACTGCACTTGTTTTGCTTGTGCCGCCTAAAAACACCAGCTTAACAAGTATAATACATATAACACAGGCTATTATAAAACCGGTAAAGAATTTCTTATCTTTTGGACTCATAACATTTCCCTTCTGTTTTTAAGCCGATGCCTCAGCCTCATTTTTAAGGCCTAATTTGCCCAAAGAACGTTTTAAGAAGAATATACTTAAAATCATGGCTACTATTTCCGCAACAGGGAATGCAAACCATACAATATCAAGACCGCCTATTTTGGAAAGTATATATGCCGCCGGTATAAGCACAACTACCTGTCTGCCTATTGATATGTAAAGGCTGTAAAAACCGTGGCCGAAAGCCTGACAAACAGAGCTTGTTATAATACAGAATCCGGCAAAAATATAGCTTAAGCAAATTATTCTTAAAGCATGAACACCTATTACAAGCATATCATCAGAAGCATTAAAGAGCAACAATAATTTATCCGGCAATATCTGGAATATAGCAAGGCCTATAAGCATTATGCATACAGCATATATAACAGCCAGTTTAATTGTTTTGTGTATTCTGTCGCCTTTTCTTGCGCCATAGTTAAAAGCAAGTATAGGAACCATAGCATTGTTTATACCGAATATAGGCATAAATACAAAGCTTTGAAGCTTAAAGTAAACACCGAATACTGCAACGGCTGTAGGTGTAAATACAATAAGTATTTTGTTCATGGCATAAGTCATAACAGAACCTATAGAAATCATAAGTATTGAAGGAATACCTATGCCAAGTATTGTTTTTATAACACTCCACTGTGGAGCAAGGTTTGAAAGCTTAAAGTTAATATCCGGGTTCTTTTTTATATTAAGTATAAAAGCCAATAAACCGGCTACACACTGGCCTATTACTGTGGCATAAGCAGCTCCAGCAACTCCAAGCTTAGGAGCACCTAAAAGACCGAATATAAGTATAGGGTCAAGAACTATGTTTATAACGGCACCTGTTGTCTGTGTAAACATTGTATAAAGTGTTCTGCCTGTAGCCTGAAGAAGTCTTTCAAATGTAAGCTGCATAAAAATACCTATTGAAAAAATACAGCATATACGCACATATTCTGTTCCGCCTTCATATATGGAAGCTATATTTGTTTGGCTCTTCATAAAAAGGCCGGCACAGAATATACCGAAAACAAGGAATATAACAAAGCTTATTAAATTTAAAAGTACACCCTGCATGGCAGTTTTGTCTGCTGCCGATTGCTTCCTTTCACCTAATGCTCTTGAAAGCACAGCATTTGTACCAACACCTATACCGCTACCCATAGCAATCATAAAGTTCTGTATAGGGAAAGCCATAGAAACGGCAGTAAGTGCATCTTCACTTAACTGTGAAACGTAAATACTGTCTACTACGTTGTAAAAGGCCTGTACTATCATAGAAATCATAATAGGTATGGCCATTGATAAAAGAAGCTTGTTTACGGGCATAGTGCCCATTTTGTTTTCATTTACACTATTGTTTTCCATATTTCCTCCTAAAACACAAGTTTCCAACTTAAAATTGCTTAATGCATTTAATATTTGCTTTTACTGCTCAGCACCTTGATGGACATGCTTTGACGCATTTTTTTCGGAATTAAATAATCTGTCCTTGTCCGATATAAAAAGACCTATAAATATAAGCCCTATACCACACAGCTCCATTAAAGTAATTTTCTCTTTTAAGAATATAACCGAAAATATAACCGTTACAACAGGTATAAGGTATATGTATACGCTTGTTTTTACGGCACCCAGTATTTTAAGGGCACTGTTCCAAGTTACATAGCAAATTCCCGAGCCTAAAAAGCCGAGAAATGCAAAGCTGAGCAAAACTTTTGTATTACCTAAGTCCTTAAGCTTTACATCAAAGCCCATAAAATACAAAACCGGAATACAAATTATTATTGCATAAAAGAATATGTGCCTTGTCATAGGCACAGCCTTAACACCCAATGAGCTTATTTTTTTTGTTATGGTTGAATATACAGCCCAGCTAAAAGCCGCTCCACAGGCCAATATTAAGCCTTTAAAATCCAAGGCGCCTTCAACACCGCCGTTAAGTGTTACAAGTGTAATACCTACCATAGCCAAAACAAAACCGGCAAAAAAATACCGTTTTGTCTTTTCGCCTAAAAAAACTCTGGATATTAAAGCAGTAAAAAACGGCGATACCGAAACAAGTATGCCTACCGCCGATGCGGTTATATACGTGAGGGCAGTATTTTCAAAAAGGAAATACACCACAACACCGAATAATCCCGCTGAGGCAAACATTAATTCCTCTTTAAAGCTCTTTGTTTTTACTCTGCTGTGATCCAGTATCATAAGCAGTACCCAAGCAGCCGAAAACCGTGTAAAAAGTATCTCTGCCGGAGTAAATTTATCCAGTAGAACTTTTGTTACAACAAATGTGGTTCCCCAAATAAGTATGCTCCAAAGAGCACATAAATGGCCCCGTGTACTGGCCTTTTCCATTTTAGAAATTCCCCCTCTCTTTAACGTAAAATATATTATATTAAAATTAATTAATATATTCAATAGATTTATGTAAGTAAACTAACAAAAGTCTGAAAATTTGGCTTAGAACATAATTAACAGGTATAAAAAAAGCTCTTTTACAATATTGTGCCACTAAAATATTACAGCAATTTTCAGATTATAAGTGCAGTGAAATTATAAATATAAATTATAAAACCATAATAAAATTACCAAAATAAGTAATATTAAACAAAATTAAGCCGCAGGCAACAAAACCCACGGCTTATATAAAACATGTATAAAATTTTAACTATTTCTAACTATTTCTAACTATTCCTAACTATTTTTAACTATTAATGGTGGAAAAGTCTTATGCCTGTAAAGCACATAGCCATATTGCAGTCATTAGCTGTTTTAATAACAATATCATCTCTTATAGAGCCGCCTGGCTGAGCAACATACTTAACACCGCTTCTGTAAGCACGCTCTATATTGTCCCCAAATGGGAAGAAAGCGTCTGAACCAAGGGCAACATCTTTCATATTTGAAAGCCATGCTTTTTTCTGCTCCGGTGTAAATACTTCAGGCTTTACTTTAAATATGTTCTGCCATTTGCCTTCTGCTAAAACATCCATATAATCATCACCTATATAAAGGTCAATGGCGTTGTCCCTGTCGGCACGGCCTATTGTGTCAATGAACTGCAAATTCATTACATTAGGACTCTGACGAAGGAACCAGTTGTCGGCCTTGCTTCCTGCAAGTCTTGTGCAGTGAATACGGCTCTGCTGTCCGGCACCTATACCTATAGCCTGTCCACCTTTTGCAAAGCATACTGAGTTTGACTGTGTGTATTTAAGTGTAATAAGAGCTATTATAAGGTCAATCTGTGCTGAGTCAGGTATTTCTTTATTTTCCGTTACAATGTTTTTAAGAAGCTCTCTGTCTATTTTAAGCTCGTTTCTGCCCTGCTCAAATGTAATGCCGTAAACCTGTTTTCTTTCAACCGGCTCCGGTTTATATGAAGGGTCTATCTGTATAACGTTGTAGTTGCCTTTTTTCTTTGTTTTAAGTATTTCAAGGGCTTCCGGCTCATAACCAGGAGCTATTACTCCGTCTGATACTTCTCTTTTAATAATGTTTGCTGTAGCTACATCACATACATCTGAAAGAGATATAAAATCACCAAAAGATGACATTCTGTCGGCACCTCTTGCTCTTGCATAAGCACAAGCCAAAGGTGAAAGCTCACCTAAATCATCTACCCAATATATTTTTTTAAGTGTATCACTTAAAGGAAGGCCAACTGCTGCACCTGCCGGTGAAACGTGTTTGAAAGATGTAGCCGCAGGAAGGCCTGTAGCCTCTTTTAATTCCTTTACAAGCTGCCAGCCGTTTAAAGCATCAAGGAAATTGATATATCCCGGTTTTCCGTTAAGGACTGTAATAGGCAAATCCCCGTTTTCAATAAATATTCTTGACGGCTTTTGGTTCGGGTTGCAGCCGTATTTAAGAGCAAGTTCCTTCATAACACAAATTACCTCCCTTTATTATTTGTTTTTGTTAATTATTCTTGTTTCGTATTTTCCAGTAGCTATATCAATAAATCTTACAAAAAGAGAAACCTTGTTGTCTTCGTTAAGGCTTGACCAAATCATGTCTGTAAACTCGTCAATATTGCCTTTAATTTCTACTCTCTTAGGTTCGCCTTCAAAACTTGGAAGCGGATTTTCATTTCTTGCATAAGTATGAATAAATCTGCCTTCGCCGTTTATTGGGTTATTGTAAGCAAATGTAAAACGGTCGCAGCTTTCAGGTCTGCCGTTATCGCTTTTAAGTATGCTCATAGCATAGTTGTAATTTCCGTTTTCAACATGCATAATGCCTGAAATTCTTGGTGTATAATTAGGACCGTCAGGCTCAAACTCCCTTTCTCTTAAAGACTGTTCAAATGTTGACTGCTTATCCATAAGCTCATAAATTGTGTCTGTCTGGTCACCGTTTGTAACTATTGTTTTATTGCCTAAAACTCTTACAGGAGCATAAATAATAAGGCTTGGGTCCTCTAATTTAGAAGGGTCAAAAGCCTCTGTACGTATTCCTTCACCGTCTTCAACAAAAACTCTGTTGCGGCTGTTGGAGCTTCTGCCCATTATAAAATATGCTGTAACGGCAGTTTTGCCGTCCTCTGATTTGCCTATTACAATACCTCTGCCCGGATAAGGATTAGACATAAGTTCTTCTTTTAAAGATATAAGCTTCATTTAATAGCCTCCCCCTGATAACTGTATATTATAAACCGTTAATATGTCTGAAAAAGTGTTTATTTATACCATATTATATAAAATCGGCCAAAAATTCAACCCTATATTTTTTAACAGCCCCCAATGCAGCTGGTTTTAATGTTGAATATATATTTTAAATATGCTATTTTGTAAATATAACAATCATCTTAAATAAATACAGGAGGCGGTTAAATGCTCTGTCCTAAATGCGGTAAAGAAATGAAAAAAGGCTTTTTATGCGGCCGTGGATACAATTATTTTCTTCCAGAAGGTGAAAAAGCCCCTAATCTTTTATCAAAGAAAATACTTGAAAAGAAACATGCCATTTTGCTGCCGCCAGATGATATTTGTATTGCTTTCTGCCAAAACTGGCCAAAAGCTTTTTGGTGCGGCGACTGCAAAATCCTCCTTGCCGATTATTCGGAGCTTATGGAATAAATATTTTTTCAAACATATAACAAAAAAACCGGCTTAATCTACAGCCGGATTTTTTATTTTTACAGAAAAGCTAATATTCCTGTGCCCGTTTTTCAGTTTCTATAAACCATCTGTTTTCTTCCAAAAATATATATTTTTCGTGGTTTTTAATTCGGCATGTATACCGAAGACCGGCACCACCTGTTTTAAGAGCGGCCATTTTTCTTACACTTAAAACTTTATCTATTTTATAAACAATTCCGTTTTCATATTTAAAGCTTATGGGCATTATATTGCCGTTTTCGTCAAATTCAGCAGTCATATCAATATAAACCTTTCTTGCCTGCATAAAAAACTCACCTCTGTATATTTTTTATTTAAAATATCCCACGGGAAACACCACATTATCCGTTTTGGGGCTTATAGATGTAATATCCCCGTTTATAAGCTCTGTACCTCTTACAACGGCTTTAGGGCCAAAACGGTTTCTTATTGAGTCAAGGGATTTATCAAGGCTACGGCGCTTTTCCCTTTTTAAGTCCGTTCCGAAAATATCCATTTGAACAGCTTCGGTGTTTTCCACTAAATCAGATACTCTTACACCTAAAGAACGTATTGGCTGCTGCCAGTTATAGTTTGAAATAAAGAGCTCATAAGCTCCTTTTAAAATTTCGTCGTTTATATCTGTTGAAAGTTTAAGCTTCTTCTGCCTTTCAAAACTGAATAAACCGTTATCCCGTATGCTTACTGAAACAACGCTTCCCTTTAAGCCGTGCTCCCTAAGCCTTGCCCCTACAGATTCCGACAAAAGTGCCAAAGCAGCAAAAACTTCTCCGTTTGTGTTTAAATCCCGTGGAAGTGTAAAGCTGTTGCCTATGGATTTAATGCCGGCACTTGAGTTATGCTCCCTTACCGGGTCTATATCGTATCCGTTGGCAAATGAATGAAGGACATACCCCCATTTTCCGAAATGCTTATGCAGAAACTCCCTGTCGGCTCTGGCTATATCCCCTATTGTTCTTATGTTTAAAAGAGCAAGACGGCGTTTGTTTGCCCTGCCTACATAGAGCATATTTTCAGCCGGCTGAGGGAACACCAGTTTTTTATAATTCTGCCTGTCAAAAACAGTTATGGCATCTGGCTTTTTATAGTCACTGCCAAGCTTGGCATAAATTTTATTCCAGCTTACGCCTATGCTTACTGTTATGCCTATTTCTTCTTTAATTTTACGGCTTATTTTTTCTGCCGTTTCTTTTCCATTTCCGAAAATTTCTTTAGATGCCGTACAGTCCAGCCAAGCCTCATCAAGACCGAAAGGCTCCACAAGATTAGTAAATTCCAGATAAATTTCACGTGTCATTTTAGAAAAACGCATATATTTTTTAAAATCCGGCGGTATAACAACCAAATCCGGACATTTAAGCCTTGCCTGCCAAAGAGCTTCACCGGTTTTAATGCCGTATTTTTTGGCTATATAGTTTTTAGTCAGTATTATTCCATGGCGCTTTTTTTCATCTCCGCCTACAGCAACAGGTTTATCCCTAAGCTCAGGATGATAAAGGCACTCTACAGAAGCATAAAAACAGTTGCAGTCAGAATGAAGCACTATCCTGTCCATACAAACACCTCTTGTAAAATATATGCAAATATTTATTCTTGTTATTACGAATATCTGTTCTTATATTATATACTTTGCTTATTATGCCGTCAACAAAAACTAAACTGTAAATTTATGGAAAAAACGTCATTGTATTTTTTGTAAGGAAGTTGTATTGACAAATTAAACTGCCTGTCGGATAATTTAATCAGTAAGCCCGCCAGAAGTCGGCGGTAAAGAGATATTTAGTTTAGAGAGGTTAGAATATGAGACATTTAATTGACCCGTTGGATTTTACAAAGGAAGAAACAGAAGAACTTCTCGTACTTTCCGAGGATATACGCCGTAATCCTGAAAAATATCAGGATAAATGTGCCCACAAAAAAATAGCCACTCTTTTTTATGAGCCAAGCACACGTACAAGGCTTTCTTTTGAGTCGGCAATGATTAATCTTGGGGGAAGCGTAATAGGCTTTTCCAGTGCAAACTCATCAAGTGCATCTAAAGGCGAAAGTGTAGCCGACACAATAAGAGTAATAAGTGCATTTGCCGATATTGCGGCTATACGCCACCCGAAAGAAGGGGCACCTATGAGAGCAAGCATGTTCTCATCTATACCTGTTATAAATGCCGGCGACGGAGGACACCAGCACCCGACTCAGACTCTTGCGGATTTAGCAACTATCCGCCGCAGGAAAGGACGCCTTGATAACCTTACAATAGGTCTTTGCGGTGACTTAAAATTCGGCAGAACTGTACACAGCCTTATAAAAAGCATTTCACGCTGGGACGGCATTAAATTTATTCTTATAAGCCCTACAGAGCTTAAAGTGCCGGACTATATCATAAACGAAGTTCTTAAACCAAATAACATAGAGTTCGAGGAAACAACAGACCTTGAAGACGCTTTAGGCAAGCTTGACATACTTTATATGACACGTGTGCAGAAAGAGCGTTTCTTTAATGAAGAAGACTATGTCCGCCT
>CALWSS010000136.1 GCA_944384255.1 uncultured Clostridia bacterium | reverse complement strand
GTTATTTTGACGGCATAATAATGTTATAAAAGGAGGCGGCATTAAAGTGATGAAGAATATTTTGAAATTTACATTAAGAACAGAAGAAGAACTTTTACGAAAATTTCAGTATGTTGCTGAATTTAATGCTCGTTCAACGAATAAAGAACTTGAAGTTATAATGAAAAAACATGTTTCTGAATTTGAAAAAGAAAACGGAAAGATAGAGCTTGAATAAAGTTTAATAATATTTTGATATTTGCTGTTTTATTTTATTAATCAAATAATAGAATAAAGAAATATTTAACCCAGAGCCTTAATGCTTTGGGCTTTTTAGCGTGGCCAAAAGGGGGAGTTCGAGGGGGAGTGCGGCCTTCGCAACAAGGAACCCCAAAGATATTGGGGCGGTCGCAGACCGTTTTGCTGTAAGCAAAATTCCTGACCACGAGCTTATCCCCCTCGAAAAAAGCTTTAAATAAAATCATATTGTACTTTTCTGGAAAAGTACCAAAAGCAGCGCTGATTTCGATGCAGCATACCCACGAGCAAGGGGTCTAAAACCGACCCCTGCACCCCCAAAAAGCTGAAATATACTGGTAAAAAATTGATTAAATACATAAAAACAGATTTAAAATATCAAGCCGTATTGCTTGGGTTTTTAAGCGTGGCCGGAAGGGGGAGCGCGAGGGGGAAGGCGGCCTTCGCAACTGTGAGCGTAACCCCCTCGCAAAAAAGTATTTGATTTAACATTTGATAAATTTTAATTTATGTTTTAAAAATCTTTTTCTGAAAAGTATTGATTCTTTGTAGCTTTAAGCGTGGCCAAATTTTTCAAACTGGAGCACGAAAGGGAAGGTGGCCTTTGCAACAAGGAACACCCAAGATATTGGGGCAGTGAAAGAGCGTTTTGCTGCAAGCAAAATTACTGACCACGAGCTTATCCCACTTGAAAAAAACAATATTCCGTGTTTGTTTATATAAATTCAGTATGTTATAATTAATTATTAAACTTATCTTTGTTTTGTTTATTTAGGTCTATTTGTATTATACATAACAAATGTTAAGTAGTCAATAATATTACTTAACATTTGCGAAGTTTGGGAGGTTTGTATAAATGTTTAAAGATTTACTTGTAAAACTTATACAAGATAAAGGCATAACTGCCTATAAGCTCTCGAAAGATACGGGAATATCAGAGGCACTTATAAGTAATTGGAAAACAGGCAGACAGCTTCCTAAATATGACAGTATTGTTTTACTTTGTGACTATTTTGGGGTTTCTGCTGATTATTTGCTGGAAAGAACTGAAATTCCGGAAAATCCAAATGTAAAACCCAAAAAATAACTAATTTAGCCCACAGCCGTCTTGCTTTGGGCTTTTTTATTATGCTGCACCACAATATAGTGCAGTAAATGAACATTTTGTAAACTTTAATACAGCTATATTACCTTCATATTACAATTTAATAACCTGTATTTTATTAATCCTACTTATATGGTAAAATTATTTAAAGCAGTTATATTATTATTTTTTTAAAAAGGATTGGTGACACTTGAAAAGAATAGCAGCTTTTGAAAAGGTTAGTACCGAGAGGTTTTTAAACGACTCCGTTGATATATGCTCTGTTTTGGAACTTGCTAAAGATGCATACGATAAAATTAAGCTTCCTAAAAGAGCCACAAAAGGTTCTGCCGGATACGACTTTTATGCACCTTTTGACTTTAAACTTGAGCCGGGGCAAACAATTAAAATTCCTACGGGTATAAGATGCAAAATGGAAGACGGCTGGGTGCTTAAAATTTACCCACGCAGCGGACTGGGCTTTAAATATCGCCTTCAGCTTAATAATACTGTTGGAATTATAGACAGCGATTATTATTACAGCGACAATGAAGGCCATATTATGATTAAAGTAACCAACGACAGCAACGAAAATAAAATTGTTGATGTAAAGCAGGGCCAAGGCTTCGCTCAGGGCATATTTGTTGAGTTTGGCATTACTTATGATGATGATGTAACTGATGAAAGAAACGGAGGTTTTGGCAGCACAACTTCAAATTAAGGAGGGATTTGCATGAAGAAAATTATATTGGCTTTAACTTTGGCTTTAGCTCTTAGCACAAATGCTTTTGCCTATACTGAAAACTATGTTTCAAAAGATATTTCGGTTAAGGAAAATACAGAGCTTACAGGCTCACAGGCACCGGTTTTAACATTAGACGAGTGCGGTGACTTTGAAGGAACAGGCGTTACCAATTTTTCACTTATTTTAAATAATGCCGAGTGGCTCTATGAAGGAAGCGGCATTATTGAAAACGGCCTTAATTACTCTGTTATTTCGTCAAATGAAATGATAATTACTGTTGACAGTGATGTATACAATGCAGCTTCAAGCAAAATAAGAATACCGCTTTATACAAAAATAACAGGTGAAGGCGTAATTTCCGTTAGAGTAAATCCTATGAGTGCACCGGTTTCCGATAGTGAGTTAATATTTGCTCACTGTGGTTATCCTGATATGAATATTAAAGTTTCTGCAAATGACGACTTAACAGCTTTTGATTTAAGCATTAAAGACGATTACCCATATCAGATAGTAGCCGGAAGAATATTTGAGCTTAATCTGGATAACGGTTTTCAGTTTACAGGCGAGGCCGATTTAAGTGCAACAGGCAAATTCGGCAACATAACCGAGTTTTCGGTGGATACAAACAAAAGAACAGCTTATATTAAAATAGAGTCAACATCAGGTGCAGGTTCTGGAACTATAGAGCTTAAAAATGTTGGCATTGCACCTACAGTTAATAGCGTAACCGGTGATACTAAAATTTCAATTACAGCCATAAACAACAGCGATTACTCAAAGAGCACTGTTTTAGGCAAGTATACAGCGGAAACAACAGAGCCTGATAACAACACTGAAAATAATACAGACACTGAAATTTCAAATGAAAATACAGTTAAATTTACAGTTGGCAGCGACATGTATTATGTAGGCTCAATACCTTATAAATCAGAAACAAAGCCATATATTAACAGCAGCGACCGATTAATGGTTCCTGTAAGAGCTCTTTCAAATGCTTTTGGCATTGATGACAATAATATAAAATGGGTTGAAAACGACACTTTCAGAGGTGTTGAAATTGAATATGCAGCAAGAACAATTAAAATACCTGCAATGAGCGGCGAAAACAGCTATTTGGAAATAAACGGAATTAAAGTTCCTGCTGATTCTGCGGCAGAAATAGTTAATGACAGAATATACCTTCCTATAAGAAGTGTAACAAATGCCTTTGGAATGTCTGACAGCAGCATAACTTGGAATGAAAGCACAGGCGAAGTTATTATAAAAATGCCTGTTCTTTAATCATAAGTTTTTAATAGTAAGTAAATAATTAAGTTTAAACGGCGTTTTTTATTAAACATAAAAAGCGCTGTTTTTTTATTGAAAAATTTTGTGTAATATAATTTAAAATTGCTGTTGACATTAATAGGAGTGGAAACTATAATAAATATACACCCACCCCGTGGGGGTATATAAGAATATAAAAATAACTTAGAATTATATATATTGTTCGGAGGTGTAACATGAAAAATAAATTCGACGTTACGGGTATGACTTGCAGTGCCTGCAGTGCTCATGTTGAAAAAAGCGTAAGCAAGGTAAACGGAGTTAAAAACGTAAACGTAAATCTTCTGCAAAATTCAATGACTGTTGAATATGACGAAAGCGTTGCAGGCGTTGATGACATTGTTAAAGCCGTTGAAAGCGGCGGTTATGGTGCAAGCCTTGCCGGAGAGAAAAAAACAGAGACATCAAATACCAATATTGCCGATGAAGAAGTAAAAAACACTAAATTCAGAATAAAAGTATCTTTTTTATTCCTTATACCGCTTTTTTATATTGCCATGGGCCACATGATGGGGGCACCCCTGCCGGGTATACTCTCTGATCATGAAAATGTAATGGTTTACGCTTTAACACAGCTTTTGCTTACAATTCCTGTTATGATTGTAAACAAAAAATACTTTATAAACGGTTTTAAAAGTCTTTTTAACAGGGCTCCTAACATGGATACACTTGTTGCCATTGGCTCGGGAGCGTCGTTTTTATACAGTGTAATTTCTATGTATAAAATGGCTTATTATTTGGGTCATGGAGATATGGCAGCAGCTCACGGAGAAATGATGGAACTGTATTTTGAGTCGGCTGCCATGATACTTGCCCTTATTACATTAGGTAAGTTTTTTGAGGCACGCTCAAAGGGCAGAACAAGTGAAGCCGTAAACAAGCTTCTTAATTTAGCGCCTAAAAAAGCCATAGTTATAAGAAACGGTGTTGAAACAGAAATAGACACAAGCGACATTATTGTTGGTGATATAGTGCTTGTTAAGCCGGGCAGCTCAATACCGGCTGACGGTGTTGTTATAGAAGGCTCATCTTTTGTTGATGAGTCGGCCATTACAGGAGAGAGCATACCGGTTGAGAAAAAAGCAGGGGACAAAGCCGTATGTGCCACAATTAACAAAAACGGCAGTTTTAAATTCAGAGCCGATAAAGTAGGCGAGGACACAACTTTAGCACAGATTGTTCATTTGGTGGAAGAAGCCGGCGGCTCCAAAGCACCTATTGCAAAGCTTGCCGACAAGGTTGCCGGTGTGTTTGTACCGGTTGTTATAATGATTGCTGTTATTTCCGCCATAGTTTGGCTTATAACAGGTGCAGGAGTTAACTTTGCAGTTTCAATAGGTATTGCGGTACTTGTAATATCCTGCCCATGTGCCCTTGGTCTTGCAACACCTACTGCCATTATGGTAGGAACAGGAAAAGGCGCCGAAAACGGAATACTTGTTAAATCAGCCGAAAGCCTTGAAACAGCCCATACAATAGATACTGTTGTTCTGGATAAAACGGGAACTGTTACGGAAGGCCACCCGAAAGTTACAGATATTGTTCTTTTTGGAAAAACGGAAGAAAAAGAGTTTTTAAAAATGGCAGCTTCTGCTGAAAAGACATCTGAACACCCGGTTTCTGAGGCTATAATTCAAAAGGCAGAAGAAGAAAACATTGCTCTTTATGATATAAAGGATTTTGAGTCGGTTTCAGGCCGTGGTGTAAAATGTTCTGTTAATTCGGTTAATGTACTTGCGGGAAATGCCGCAATGATGAATGAAAACAAAATTGATATATTAAAAGCCGAAAATACTGCAAAAGAGCTTTCTTCAAAGGGCAAAACACCGTTATACTTTGCTTTTAACGGCAAAATAGAAGGTATTATAGCTGTAGCCGATGTAGTTAAAAAAAGCAGTGCCGAAGCCGTTAAGGAATTTAAAAAAATGGGCATTGATGTTATAATGCTTACAGGCGACAACAAACTTGCAGCAGAGGCTATAGCATCTGAGGTAGGAATTGACAATGTAATAAGTGAGGTACTGCCTAAAGACAAGGAAGAAAAAGTCAGACTTCTTCAGGAAAAAGGCAAAAAAGTAGCCATGATAGGTGACGGCATAAACGATGCTCCTGCCCTTGTTAGAGCCGATACAGGCATAGCCATAGGTGCCGGAACCGACATTGCCATTGAATCTGCCGATGTTGTTCTTGTTAAAAACGATTTAATGGACGCTGTAGGCGCTATTCAGCTTAGCAAGGCAACTATTAGGAATATTAAGGAAAACCTGTTCTGGGCTTTTATATACAATATTATAGGCATACCTTTTGCCGCCGGTGTATTTTATCCATTTACAGGTATTAAGCTTAACCCTATGATAGGTGCTGCTGCAATGAGTTTAAGCTCTGTTTTTGTAGTTTCCAATGCCCTCAGGTTAAGAAGGTTTAAACCGTCTTTTGCCAAAAATATTCAAAAAGACGTTCAGATACAAAATGAAACTGCTGCATGCCCTATAAACTGCTCATGCAGCCAAAACAATAACGAAAATAACGAGATTAAGGAGGAATTTAAAATGGAAAAGAAAATGATGATTGAAGGTATGATGTGCCAGCACTGCTCAGGAAGAGTTGAAAAGGCTCTTAATGCAATAGACGGAGTAAGTGCAAAAGTTGACCTTGAAGGAAAATGTGCTTATGTAACACTTAACAGTGATGTAGACGACAAAACACTTACAGATGCTGTTACAGAGGCCGGATACGAAGTAAAGGGAATTGAGTAATGAAGGCTGACCATGAAAAGGTGTGCCGTCTTTTAAAAACAGCCAGAGGGCAGATAGACGGCATACTTAAAATGATTGAAGATGACAGGTACTGTGTTGATATTTCAAATCAGGTTTTGGCAACTCAAGCCATACTTAAAAAGGTAAACCGTGAAATTTTAAAAGCTCACATGAAGTGCTGTGTTAAAGACGCTCTTGAAACAGGCAATGAGGATGAAAAAGTTAATGAGCTTATAGACCTTATAGAAAAAATGTCGAAATAGAAACTTTTTAGCACTTATCAAAGCGCTTTGCCAAAAAAAGCGATGAAATGCTTAGTTTTTCTTGACAAACGGGCAATAAAATATTATAAATATTAAAGGCACTATAATTCCTAAAGGGATAAGGTAACTTGAATGAAGTTGTTAAGTGCGCGTAGGTTAGTTTGAATGTAAATTCAATCTGCTTTTGACACGCAGAAATAGCGGTCTATTATTTTTATAAGGAGGAAGTTCGTTAATGAATAAATCAGAATTGATTGCTGCTGTAGTAGAGAAAACAGAGCTCAGCAAGAAAGATGCGGAAAAAGCACTTAAAGCTTTTGAGGATGTTATTACAGAGGAACTTAAAAAAGGTGAGAAGGTTCAGCTTGTAGGCTTCGGTACATTCGAGGTTACAGAAAGAGCTGAAAGAATGGGCAGAAACCCTAAAACAAAAGAAACTATGGTTATTGCAGCTTCTAAAGCACCTAAGTTTAAAGCAGGCAAAGCCCTTAAAGACGCTGTAAACGAATAATTAATATCTTCGGTCCGCAATATGCGGACCTTTTTTTGTAGGAGGTATAATAATGAGGCTTGATAAATATTTAAAAGTTTCAAGAATAATTAAAAGAAGAACAATAGCAAACGAAGCCTGTGATGCAGGAAGAGTAACTGTTAACGGCAAGGTTGCAAAGGCGTCTGTTGATGTAAAAATAAATGATGTAATAGAGATACGTTTTGGCAGCAACACAACAAAAGTCAGAGTTTTAAGTCTTAATGAAAACCCACGCAAGGAAGAAGCTTCTTTGATGTATAAAAGTGAGGAGTAAAGGCGGGAGTAATTAATGGCTAAGTTTGAAAAAACATTCACGGGTAATTTTTCCAAAACTCTTGAAGTCATAGAAAAAGCCGTTTTAGAAGGTCTTATAGGTGACCCCAGGGTTATAGATAAAAAAGAAATGACTTTTGGAAACACAAAAGCCTGTCTTGTAATTTATGACAGCTATTTCTTCCGCTGCTCCAACAGGGTAACACTTACAGTTTTTGTTACTGAGGAAAAGGGCAGTATAACTGTTTATGCCGTAGGTTCAGGCGGCGGAAATAGTATATATAATGAAATGAGCTGGGGCGCCGAAAAAAAGTTTGTATCGGTAGTTGAAAAGGCTTTAGATAAAATAGAATAATTTTATTTACAAAATAACCTGTATTGTATTAGTTTTTAAAAAAATTTCTATTAATGAAGGAATATTAAATACTTACAGAAATATTTATTACAAATTTCAATAGACCGTATAATAAATATACAAAGTTATATTATACATGTGAAATTACAATATAATCTGTTTTTTTATAATAATTAAAAGCACCTTATCAGCAACAAATGGATAAGGTGCTTTTGATATATATTTATTTTAATTCACGTATCATTTTTTCTCTAAGGAGATAAAGTGTTTCTGAAAGGTCAACTGGTACTTCATGCGGGTTTTGAAGTCTTCTGTGTTCTTCCCAAAGTGTATCCAGTTCTTTTTGAGCATAAGCTTTTATTTCCATAGTGGAAGGAGATGTATAAACACGTTTTCCGTCTATAAATACAGGCACAAGAAGCTCTCTTAATGTATATTCTCCCGGATTTAATGTCATTGTTTTCCATGTGGCGTTATGGTCAAAAAGAGTAAGTGTCATATCTTCGCTGTAGCTTTCACTCTCAAGGGCTATAAGGTCGGCTTTTATTTTGCCTGTTTGTTTATCATAAACCCTTATGGCTTTTTTAATACCCGGAAGTGTTACTTTTGAAGGGTTGTTTGAAAGCTTGATTTTAGGCACAAAATCACCGTTTGAGTCTGTTTCGGCAGCAAGCTTGTACACTCCGCCAAATGACGGACAGTCGTCGGAAGTAATAAGCCTTGTGCCAACACCCCATGTGCCTATTTTGGCGCCTTGTGTTTTAAGACTGGCTATAAGATTTTCGTCAAGGTCGCTGGAAGCGCTTATTACTGCGTCTTTAAATCCGGCATCATCCAGCATTTTACGTGCTTTTTTGGAAAGGTATGCAAGGTCGCCGCTGTCAAGACGAATACCGTAATGCTTAAGCTCAATGCCTTTTTCACGCATTTCGGTAAAGCATTTTATAGCGTCCGGCACACCTTGAGTAAGTGTGTTGTAAGTATCAACAAGAAGTGTGCAGTCGTTTGGAAACTTTGCAGCATAAGCCCTGAAGGCTTCTATCTCTGAAGGAAAGCTCATTACCCAGCTGTGGGCATGTGTGCCTTTTACGGGTATGTCAAAAAGCTTTCCGGCAAGTACATTGCTTGTGCCTGCACAGCCGCCTATAACGGCCGCTCTTGCACCTAATGTACCGGCATCAGGACCCTGAGCACGTCTTAAGCCAAACTCAAGTATAGGGTCGCCTTGAGCTGCCCAAACTACTCTTGAGGCCTTTGTGGCTATAAGGCTTTGGTGGTTTATTATGTTTAAAAGTGCTGTTTCCACAAGCTGAGCCTGCATAATAGGCGCTTTTATTCTTAATAACGGCTCCATAGGAAAAACTACTGTGCCTTCCGGTATGGCATAAATTTCACCTGTAAATTTAAAGTCTTTAAGATAATCTAAAAATTCAGCGCTAAAAGTATTAAGGCTTTTAAGGTAATCAATATCGTCTTTTGTAAAATGCAGATTTTCGATATACTCAATAGCCTGCTCAAGTCCTGCTGTTATGGCATAGCCGCTTTTTGACGGATTGTTTCTGAAAAAAAGGTCGAAAACAGCCGTTTTGCCTTCTTGGGACGTTTTGTGGTAGCCCTGCATCATTGTAAGCTCATAAAAGTCGGTGAGCAGGGACAGGTCTGTTCTGTACATTTTATTTACTTCCTTTCAGCCGTATATGCATATTTTGGCTATTATTTTTAATAAATAAGCGCTATATTATGAAAAGGATATTATTTGTTTAATTTTAAAACGCTAATTAACTAAAAATTATACATCTATTTTACATAAATTACAACAAATTTGTGTGTATACATTTTCTTTAATTGGAAAAAATGTATATAAATCATTGAAAAAAGTGCTTTACAAAATAATTTTTATAATATATAATACTTACCGTTAAACACGGTGATGGGGACAGTAAGTCCTTCCCAAAGGCACAGCGATTCGGGGAGAGTGTAAGCCCGAAGCAAGTAGGAAGAAACCGAATATCACCCCGGAGTGGCGGAAGTAAAAACCGTTTTTACGGCAAGTAATTTCCGACGGCATTTTCCACGTTAGAGGAAAGGCATAGTGTTGGCTGTGCTTATTGAGAGAACGCCTTTTGGTGTTAAATCAGGTGGTACCGCGGATAATCCGTCCTGTTATAATTGCAGGACGGTTTTTTTATTGCTTTAAACCACTTTTAATTAAGTTAAATTTTTAATGGACATATATTTTTACGGAGGGACTAAGATGTATAACAAAGTTTCAACCAATCTCAACTTTGTTGAGAGAGAAAAAGAAGTCTTGAAATTTTGGAAAGACAACGACATTTTTAAAAAGACATTTACTCAAAGAGAAGGCTGTCCTAAGTGGACATTTTATGACGGACCGCCTACAGCAAACGGCAGACCTCACATCGGTCATGTTATTACAAGAAGTGTAAAAGATATTATCTGCCGTTACCATGTAATGAAAGGTGAGGACGTTTTCCGTAAAGCCGGCTGGGATACACATGGTCTTCCTGTAGAGCTTGAAGTTGAAAAAATGCTTGGTCTTGACGGCAAGCCACAGATTGAGAAATACGGTGTTGAGCCGTTTATTAAAAAATGTAAGGAAAGTGTTTGGAAATACCTTTCAGAATGGACAGACATGAGCGACAGACTCGGTTTCTGGGCTGATATGGAAAATCCATACATCACTTACCACAACAATTATATTGAGTCTGAATGGTGGGCTCTTAAACAGATTTGGGAAAAAGGTCTTCTTTACAAAGGCCACAAAATTGTGCCTTACTGCCCAAGATGTGGAACAGCTCTTTCAAGCCACGAAGTAGCACAGGGATACAAAGACGTTAAGGAAACATCAGCTATCGCTAAGTTTAAATTAAGAGATGAAGACGCTTATGTTCTTGCATGGACAACAACACCATGGACACTTCCTTCAAACGTTGGTCTTTGTATGAATCCTGTTGAGGACTATGTTAAGGTAAAAGCCAATGGTGAAACATATATTTTGGCTGAAGCTCTTGTTAAGAGTGTTCTTGGCGAAGATACAGAAGTTGAAGTTATCGACAAGAAAAAAGGCTCTGAATACACAGGCTTAAGATATTATCCTTTATTCGACTTTATTGAAGACGACGAAACAGGATTTAAGATTGTAGCAGACAACTATGTTACACTTACAGAAGGTACAGGTGTTGTTCATATAGCTACTGCATTTGGTGAAGACGACGCCCGTGTTGGAAAGGACAACGGACTTCCTTTCCGTCAGTATGTAGATACACAGGGTAACTTTACAGCAGAAGTTAAGCCATGGGCCGGAGTATTTGTAAAAGACGGCGACAAGATGGTTCTTGATTACCTTAAAGAAAACGGAAAGCTCTTTGCCGCTCTTCCTTTTGAACACAGCTATCCTTTCTGCTGGAGATGTGATACACCGCTTCTTTACTATGCAAGAGAAGAATGGTTTATTAAAATGACAGCCGTAAGAGACCAGCTTGTAGCAAACAACAGGTCTATTAACTGGCTTCCTGAAAACATTAAGGAAGGCCGTATGGGCAACTTCCTTGAAAACGTAATTGACTGGGGTCTTTCAAGAGAAAGATACTGGGGTACTCCGCTTCCTGTTTGGGAATGTGAATGCGGCCACAGACATGTTGTAGGAAGCATTGAAGAATTAAAGAGCATGTCAGAGGACTGCCCGGATGAAATAGAGCTTCATAAACCTTATATCGACAGAGTACACATTAAGTGTCCTAAATGCGGCAAGCCAATGACAAGAGTTCCAGAAGTTATTGACTGCTGGTTCGATTCAGGTGCTATGCCTTTTGCTCAGTTCCATTATCCATTTGAGAACAAAGAGCTCTTTGAGTCACGTTTCCCTGCTGACTACATTACAGAGGCTATCGACCAGACAAGAGGCTGGTTCTATTCACAGCTTGCTATTTCAACTGTTCTTTTCGGTCAGTCAGACTTTAAAAACTGTATCGTTATGGGACACGTACAGGATAAAAACGGCTTAAAGATGAGCAAGCACAAAGGAAACGTTGTAAGTCCT
The DNA here is from genome assembly GCA_944384255.1 of uncultured Clostridia bacterium. Taxonomy (GTDB): domain Bacteria; phylum Bacillota; class Clostridia; order Lachnospirales; family Anaerotignaceae; genus Neoanaerotignum_A. The sequence continues at coordinate 1,596 of CALWSS010000136.1, read as the reverse complement.
TGGGATATTCTTGATAAACAGGGCTCAGACGCTATCCGCTGGTTCTTCTTTGTAAACAGTGCACCTTGGCTTCCATGCCGTTTTGACGAGGAACAGGTTAACGAAACACAGAGAAAGTTCCTTGGAACACTTTGGAACACATACGCATTTTATGTACTTTATGCCGAAATTGACCAGTTTAATCCTATGGAGCACAAACTGGAGTATGACAAACTTCCGGCTATTGATAAATGGATACTTTCAAAACTTAATACACTTATTAAGGAAACAAGAGAAAACCTTGATAACTTCAGAATTACAGAGCCTGCAAGAGCACTTAACAGCTTTGTAGACGAATTAAGCAACTGGTATGTAAGAAGAAGTCGTGAAAGATTCTGGGCTAAAGGCATGGAGCAGGACAAAGTTAATGCTTACATGACTCTTTACACAGTTCTTGTTACATTAAGCAAGGTTGCCGCTCCTTTTGTACCTTATATGACAGAGGAAATTTATCAGAACCTTGTAGTTAACTTTGATAAGTCAGCTCTTGAAAGTGTTCACCTTACACTTTATCCTGAATGCAACGAAAGCATGATTGATAAAGAGCTTGAAGAAAACATGGACACTGTTCTTGAAATAGTAGTAAACGGCCGTGCCGCAAGAAACTCAGCTAACATAAAGAACCGTCAGCCTATAGGTGTTATGTATGTTAAATGTGCTGAGGAGCTTCCTAAAATGTATGTTGACATTATAGCTGACGAGCTTAATGTTAAAGAAGTTAAATTTACAACAAGCACAGACGGTCTTACAGGCTACAACATGAAGCCGCAGCTTAGGACATTAGGACCTAAATACGGCAAACTTCTTCCTAAGATTAAGGAATACCTTGCTAATGCCGACGGAAGCGAAATAGTGCCTAAGTTAAGAAACGGCGAAACAATAACATTTAATATCGACGGTACAGACGTAACCCTTGCTGAAAGCGATGTTCTTATTGAAGTAACTGAAAAGAGCGGTTTTGTAACAGAAGCTGACGCTAAACTTGCTGTAGTACTTGATACTAACCTTACACCAGAGCTTATAGAAGAAGGCTTTGTAAGAGAGATAGTAAGCAAAGTACAGACAATGCGTAAAGAAGCCGGCTTTGAGGTTATGGACAGAATACGCATAGGCTGCAAAGGCAATGACAAGATTGCTGACCTTATAACAAGAAACGAAGAATCAATTAAGAAAGACGTTCTTGCAAATGAATTCACAAAAGATGCTGTAAGCGGATACGTTAAAGAATGGAATGTAAACGGTGAAACAGTAACTCTTTCTGTTGAAAAATTATAATATTTAAATTTCTGCCTCCCGTCAAAAACGGGAGGTGTTTTTTGCTGTACGGCAATGCAAAACACTGACAAATATGTGATATATTATTAAAATGACGAAAATTGTTTTTTATTTAACAGAAAAATTGAACAATAGTGATATTTATTTTTTAAAATTTATAATGTATAATTTAGTTAAAGCTGTGTGCATTTGTGCAGCGAGTAATGATTTATAATTCAAGGGGGAAATATAAAACATGAAAAAGAAAATCACAGTACCAGAAATTATGGCAACAAAAAATTC
>CALWSS010000135.1 GCA_944384255.1 uncultured Clostridia bacterium | reverse complement strand
ATCTTCATCGTACTTTGGTGCTGACATGAAAAATACCTCCTTATTTTGTGTCTAATTAATTGTAATATATGAGTTGGTTTTGTGTCCACTTTTTTAATATAGCACCATATCGCTGTTCCTATAAAGGATAATCTTGAAATTGTAGTCATTGATTTTCCAGGAGCAGATAAAGCAAATTATATCTTAACGTATGGATATATCGATCATACAGCAGGACTGATACTTGAAGTGTTGGCTGTAGCATTTAAAAATGATGATGGATTTTTATTTGAGGTTGGAAATAATGAGATATCATCGAATATTCGAATTGGCTCAATTATAGAAGATGAGTGCTACTATTTTGATGATAAAGATTGTCGCTTATACAAACTATATGCAGATAAAGTTGCATGTTAGCAGAGTAAGGGTTATAAATATAAATAAAATAGAAATACAGTTTCAGTCAGGGATTGTAATGGAACAGAGGGTGGATTTTGAGGAGTAAATTATATATAGAACAAAAAGTTTACTTCTAAAAACTAATATTTTTATATGTGATTGGATAACTTTATTTGTAGTGTAGAAATATTAAAAGAGAATTTATAAGTTTAATATAAAATCATAAAAATTATTAAAATTTCAATATTTTTTATATATTATCAATAAAAACGATTGAAAATTATGATATTTTTGGGTATGATGTTATTGATGAAAAGGAGGTAAAGCAAATGATTATCCGACCACAATATATGAATATGCTGAAAACATATCGAAATGTTCCACTTGTAAAAATATTATCAGGAATTAGGCGATGCGGTAAATCTACGATTTTAGATATGCTAAAAGAAGATTTATTGAAAAATGGCGTTGATGCAGACCATATTATTTGCATGCGTTATACATCAGAAGATTTTGATGATGGAATGACCGACAAAGATATGTATCACATGATCAAAGAACATATGAAAGATAATGAGTGTTATTATCTTTTGCTGGATGAAGTGCAGGAAATTGACGGTTGGGAAAAAGCGGTGAACAGTTTACTTGAAAATGCCAATACCGATATTTATGTTACAGGATCAAACTCAAAACTTATGTCAAGTGAAATTTCAACATATTTGACGGGGCGGTATATTTCTATTCCAGTCTATACTTTATCATTTGCTGAATATCTTGAGTTCAAGAAAACGGATTTACGTCCTAAAAAGGAATTGCTAAACGAATACCTGAGATTTGGCGGCTTTCCAATTGTGGCATTAGGAAACTTTGATGAACGCTCTGCTTATCAAATTGTCGAGGGCATATATACTTCTGTTATAACAAATGATATTACAAAGCGTCACAATATTATGAATTTTGACTTATTCAACCGTGTTGTAAAATATATTGTTGAAAATGTAGGTAAGACTTTTTCGGCAAATGCAATTGCAAAGTTTTTGAAGAGTGAGGGACGTTCATTATCTGTAGAAGCGGTTTATAATTACATTAATTGGCTAGAAAAAGCTTTTGTAATATATCGTTGTCAAAGATATGACTTACAGGGGAAATCAATACTCAAAACACAGGAAAAATTCTATTTGGCGGATGCTTCTCTTAAATACTGCATAATGGGTTTCAATCCAAAGTCAATTGCGTCTATGCTTGAAAATATAGTTTATTTTGAACTGCGTAGGAGAGGTTATGAAGTTTATATAGGGAAAAACGAAACTAAAGAAATTGACTTTGTTGCAGTACAGCGCGATGAACGCATATATGTTCAAGTGTGCCGGCTTCTTCCAGAAAATTCTGACAGAGAGGTTGCCAACTTACTTGAAATAAAAGACCATTATCCGAAATATGTAGTAACTATGGATGAATTGGCCGGAGGAAATATAAATGGTGTTAAAATAGTACATTTAGTGGATTTTTTGCTAAGTGATAAATACTAAGAAATATAAGGAAAATCGATTAATATTGAAATAAGCGATATTAATTAAAAAGTTTGACATTAATTAATGATGTATATTTAGATATATAGATGAAGCAATAAATTTTATATTTAATAATTCGAGTATTAGTTATAGAGCTATTTCAGATATATATAGTTCTGGAAAGAGTATTGTTTTGGCTTATATGAATAAGAACCATAAATAATAACTATTTCTACACACTTTCAATCACCAAATGAAAAAAATACAAAAATATTTTTGTATAATAACGACTGATAATTTATTTTTTGTGCTTAAAATTTATATAAATAATAATGTAAAGGCAGTAAGATTGTGAAAATCTTCTCTGTCTTTTTTTATTTAACATAAATTAAGTATTACATGAAATTTCTATATGCAAAATTTAAAGCTTTTGAAAGTAATATAATGCTACTATGACTATATTAAAAAAGTATATTGGTTTCAAACAATTATGATTCATGAAATAGAGTTTAGTTTATGAACACAGTAAAAATCTTATAACTTTTTGCTTTTATATTACAAAAATTAATAATTTCTATTATTGAAATTTATAACAATATAGTTTTACTTGCCGAAAAAATAGAAATACGCAAAAAGGGACACCGAAGTGACGTTGTTTTTTATTAAAATAAATAAAAAACAATAAAATTTGAGGTGAAAATATGGAAAAACAATTTGAAACCAATCCCTTTTTAATTGCTTTTGAAGTTGGAGCAAAAAATGGATATCAAAACACAAAACCGAAAGTTACAAATCAATTTATAAAGTCATGGAAGTATGTTATCTGGAGAAGTGAGAAGAAAAAAGGAACTTGTGAAACATGCAAAAATATGGATGGCAAGCTGCTAGATATTGATTCAATTACTACTGATTTATGGCCAGCGCATCCAAATTGTGCATGTAAATTAGAAAAAACAGTTGCTATTGCTTCAGGGACATTGACAGAAAAAGGAATGTTAGGTATTGACAACAAGTTCATAATATGTGATGATAAAATAAGAAGAAACATTTTAAAAGATGCCAATAGATATAAGAACGACTGTCTTCCATATCAAAAAGGCAGAATATACTATACCATTGAGATTGAGCCAGGTGGCAGAAAGTATTTGATATTATCAAATGATGGTCTTTGTTTTTTTACATTAAATAATTTTAAAACTATATATCCGGTTGAAAATGAAGAAATTGAAGCGAAAAACAGGAATTTAAACGAAGAAAAGTATATTGAACAATTTCAAAAAGAATTATCTCTTTTGGAAAAAGGGAATATGGCCCCAATGGCTTATACTTATATCATGAAGAATGTATATGATTGGTATTTGTCTGACGATATTGCAGAACGGAAAATGATAGAAAATCAAATAGAGGTGTTTAGAAAAACTGGTTATAAGAAAACAGGTATTGCTTTTTATGATAATGGAATCAAATATATGCCTTCCTTACCTGAAGCACTTTTGAGCGAAGAAGAACATTTCTTTAGAAATCATTTAAACATTGAGTATGAGTGGAGTGATTTTGAAAAGCTAAACCAAAGGCTTCCAGAGGGTTATCGCTGGAAACAAATGGGAATTATGAAATCAATTATACATCAAAATACAGCACCATTTTGGAAATGGAATAGAAAATATGTTTCTTTTGATGGCTATTTTGAAGCCGTATATTCTTATGATAATCAATCATTAAATGAAGAAACTGCATCAGAAGATATGGGAACTTATAATTATGGACCTTCTACCAGTGGTAAAAGCCTATTTGACATGCTATTTGCTTACAAAGAGCATTATTTAAAAGATATGCTACCTTATTTCTATAAAAAGAATACAAAAAAAGACTATGAAGATTTTTTAAATGGCAAGGGGCTGATACCATGAAAAATGTAAATAGATTTGTTTCGGTTTGCTTTATGCTTCTTTTAATTGAACCACTGTTGTTTTTATTCGTTTTTGTATTTGAAGATACCATTTTTAATGAATTTTATGAGGCTTTTATAAATTTTATCTATACAGTGTTCTTTCCACCAGTTGTTGGGTTTATATTAACGGGAATTCTTATTTTTATTTATAATAAAAAATATGATTTGCTGACAGATAAAATGCGAGCTCTTTTACCTATATACATAGTAGTTGGTGTATTTATAAATTTTATATACTTTTTGTTTTTAGGTGTATATTTTTTTGGCTGAAATAAGAAAAATTTATGGGTAAGGCTTTATTTAGTTATTTTCTGGTGGAAAAAAGATTGGTTTACACTTATTTTACAAAAATACAAAAGCTGATTTACATGATGAATATATAAAACATCTAAATCAATTTAAAAAGGAATATGAAATTAGAAAGAATTAGGTTTAAACCATGATAAATGGAGTTATTTTATGAAAAAAATAATTAAAATTCTATGTAAAATAAATGTGATTTTTTTTATCATACAGTTTTTCGTTCCTGTATTTATTTTGGTAATTTTATTAGAGCCATATATGCCTGAATTATTATATGATTGGCTTAATACAGTATTCAATTTTCCGATCATTTTGCTATTGCAGATGTTATTTATCATTGAAACTGTTTTCTTACAAAATTATTTTCCGAAAAAACAGAAAAAAATAATGTGTATCTTTTGTTTTGTTGGAACAGTTTTGGATTTGCTTATGGGGCATTTGTTGTTTATTGGGTCAATATATTGATGGAAAGATGTAGCTTAATATGAAAAATAATAATGTTTTAAAATTAATAAATATTCCTTTTTTTCTCTTTGAAATATACGTTATAGTTCAATTTATTATATATGTAATTGTGTATGAGAATATTTGTTTTATATCACTTGAAGTTATGAAACTATTCATGTTTAATATATTCCCAATAGAGGTTTTAATACATATTTTATTTTTATTTGAAGTGATTTTTTATCAGTCGAAGTTCAGGGGATTATATTTATTCCTTTTAAGATTATTTTCTTGTTTTGGAACAGCGGCTTTCTTTGGAATTTGGATAAAATATATTTTCTGATGTTTTTTGAAAAAGGAATTGATGATAATTTAAGCGAAAAAAGAAAGAGTATTTGGAGGAATTAAGAAATGACAGATAACAATCATAAAAAAATAATGGTCATTTTAAAGTGTGTAAATGTTATTTTCTTTCTATTGCAGCTATTCTATCCTTTTTCTATCATTTACTCACTTTTTATAAATAATCCCAATTCTCCAATCGGAATTTTGCTAGATGTTCTTTTTAGTGCAGTTGGAATCATTATCATTATAGTTGCACAAATATTATTTATTATGGAAACGATATTCCTTCAGCAATTATTTTCTGAGGGTTACCGAAAGAAAATGCGGAGAATCTGTTTTTTGGGCACTATCTTTTTTATGTTTTTAGGTCATATTTTTTACATAGCAACTATTTTTTGAAGGTGAGAACATGACAGAATGGGAAGAGGATTTAAAATTTATAAATAAATTTTTCTTTGTTTTTGAACTATATATTATTATTATCTTTATTAGATTTATTTTATTGATTTTCTCAATCGACTTTATACCGAATTTTCTTACTTTTTATTTTGTGCTTGGTATGTCACCAATTCCAATCATAATACAGCTTTTGTTTTTATATGAGGTAATTTTCTGTCAAGATTGTTTTTCAGGATTATATAAAACTGTACTGAAAGCAATATGCTGTATCGGGACAATAAGTTTTATAGGAATTTGGATTGCAGTTCAGTTCCCTATTTGAAACAAAAATTTGATTGCAATTATTTTTTTGATAAAATGAAACATAAAAAAGGGAGGTGAAAGGTTTGGAAAATACATGGAATAGAGAAATTACAAAACAGACACTAGAAGCAGAAAAAGATTTCTATCAGAACTATATTTCTGAATATCCAAACTCATCTCTGAATGTTCTATTTATGGAAGAATTAAAAAATTCTTATGTTTATAATACAAATGCAATAGAAGGCAATCCAATAACAGAATATGATACAGCATATATTATTAAATCAAATACATTTTTGGAAGAATATTCTGCGAAAGACAATATGGAGGTATTGGGCAGCAGCAAGGCGTGGGATTATGTTATGCAAAAGCCAGAAATAAGCCTGCAAACGATTTTAAATATTCATAAGCATATTCTGTTTTTTGATTTAGTGTATGCAGGTGTGTTTCGTCAAATACCTGTACATGTTGGAGATAAACAAATGTTATCTCCTGAGAATATAGAAGAGTCAATGAAAATGCTGATAGACCAAACGGGGCAGGAAAAAGATGTTTTTCAATGTATTGCTAAGGTGCATTTAATATTTGAAAATATACATCCATTTATTGATGGCAACGGAAGAACTGGTCGAATGATTATTAATTTACAACTTTTAAAGACAGGATATTTGCCTATTAATATTAAGCAGAAAGACGTTGGAAAATATTATGGCTGTTTTCGTCAGTATGATAAATCAAAAGAAAAAGGTGTTCAGGAGTTATATAATCTGATTACAAAGTATGAGTATGAAGAACTGCTAAAATTTAAAACATTAGTCCTTCAAGAAAAGAAATAAAAATAT
>CALWSS010000134.1 GCA_944384255.1 uncultured Clostridia bacterium | reverse complement strand
CAGCACAGATTTTATAAACACCAAGACGTTTTTTAGAAGCTGAGTAGACAGAGAGAACAGCAGCACGAAGCTTTTTATTTTCAATTTCTCTTGCAGAAGGTGCAGAAGAAAAATGCTTATAGTAAGTGCTTCTGTTTACTTTAAGTACACGGCACAAGGTCTTGATAGAATGCTGAAATCTAAGGGCATGAACAGCGTTTAATCTTTCTGAGAGTGTGGAGTGAATATGGCAATAGCTTTTTTTAATATTAAATTTTCCTCTTCAAGAATGGCATTTCTTTTTTGAAGTTCTTTGATTTGCTGAGCAGAGATTACAGAGTCATCATCAAGCTTAACTTCAGAATACTGTTTAACCCATCTTGAAACAGCCGAAAGGGAAACACCGTATTCTTTTGAAAGCTGAGACTGGGATTTTCCAGCTTGATAGAGAGCTACAATACTCTTTTTAAAATCTTCATCGTACTTTGGTGCTGACATGAAAAATACCTGCTTATTTTGTGTCTAATTAATTGTAATATATGAGTTGGTTTTGTGTCCACTTTTTTAATATAGCACCACAAAGGTTTGAGAATGGTTAAAAAGTTAGAAAGAAGTTAGAAGGAAGTTAGAAAAAAGGTTAGAAAAAAGGTTAGAAAAAGGTTAGAAAGAAGGAGGAATGCCTATGGAGATAAGTTCAAAAACGGCAAATGATTTTTCTAAGGGCAGCATAATGGGAAACATTGCACGACTTGCCATACCTATGACTTTGGCTCAGCTTATAAACGTACTTTACAACATAGTAGACAGGATTTACATTGGCCGTATGGGTGTTCACGCTGCTAATGCCTTAACAGGTGTTGGTGTATGCCTGCCTATTATTTCGGCTGTAATCGCTTTTTCAAACCTTATAGGCATGGGTGGGGCGTCACTTTTTTCAATAGAAAGAGGCGCTCAGCATATAGAGGAATCTTCTTACATAGAAGGAAACTCTTTTGTAATGCTTATAATAACCGGTATTATACTTACGGTTTTGGGCTACTTATTTAAAAGACCGGTTTTATATCTTTTAGGTGCCAGTGATGCTACATTTCCGTTTGCCAACAGCTACATGAATATTTATTTGGCCGGAAATATATTTGTTATGCTCTCTCTTGGCCTTAATTATTTTATTAATTCTCAGGGATTTGGAAAAATAGGCATGCTTACTGTGGCTATAGGTGCAGTTATAAACATACTTCTTGACCCCATATTTATATTTGTTTTGAACATGGGTGTTTCAGGTGCGGCTTTGGCTACTGTTATTTCACAGTTTATATCAACCTGCTGGACTATTCTTTTTCTTACAAGCGAAAGAGCCGTTATTCGTCTTAAATTTAAATACATGACTTTAAACTTTAAGCGTATTATAAAAATTACATCCCTTGGTCTTTCGGGCTTTACAATGGCCATAACAAACAGCCTTGTTCAGGTTATGTATAACGCTAATTTACAGGTTTACGGCGGAGATGTCTACGTTGGTGTTATGACTATAATAAATTCCGTAAGAGAGGTTGTACAGATGCCGGTTTCCGGTGTTTCACAGTCGGCTCAGCCTATAATGGGTTTTAACTACGGTGCAGGTATAATGGATAGGGTTAAAAAAACAATCAAGTACAACTCTTTAATTCTTATAATTTACACTATAGTTGCTTGGGGTCTTATTTTCTTATTCCCTAAGGCATTTTTAGGCATTTTTACTGAAAATGAGGATATACTTACTGCCGGTGTAAGTGCTCTGCATGTATACTTTTTCGGTTTCTTTTTTATGGCCTTGCAGTTTTCCGGGCAGGCGGTTTTTACAGCTTTAGGCATGGCAAAAAAGGCTATTTTCTTTTCCATATTCCGAAAAGTAATTATTGTTATACCGCTTATTTATATCCTGCCTAAAATAGGAAGTTTAGGCACAACAGGTATTTTTATGTCTGAGCCTATATCAAACCTTATAGGCGGTGTGCTGTGCTTTGCTGTTATGTATTTTACTGTATACAGGAAGCTTTAATTTGTATAAGTGTTGAATAAATAAACTGTTTAATGAAACAAAAGGTTTCGGCATATTGCTGAGACCTTTTTTAATATACTTTTTTGGCATATTAAAAGGCTTATTTTGATGTACTTTTTTGTTAAATAAGCTTATAATTTATGATGTACTTCTTTAAAGCATTAAATGAAAAGGAGGATATTATGCCGGAGAGAGATTTGACTTTAGCCGAAAAACAGGTTAGGTTTGTAATGGCGGCAAGGGACATATTGGGTCTTGTAAGAAGCCGGCTTTTTATTGATTTCAGGTTTCTTGACTCTGCCATAGGCAGGCTTAACTTACAAAATGACGATTTGGTACGTACTACAGCAACTGAAGGCAGTACGCTTTATTACAACGCAAGATACATAGTAAAGACTTTTAAAGATGAGCCTAACGCTTTAAACAGGGCTGTTATGCACAGTGTACTGCACTGTATTTTCAGGCATCCTTTTGTTTCGGACAAGATTAATCAGCCGTTATGGAATTTGGCATGTGACATAGCCGTTGAAACAATTATAACCGAAATGGATTCTGAGCTTTTAAAGTGCAAAGGTGAGCAATATCAGGAAGAAACAATGGCAAGCCTTAAAAGTACTCTTAAATCTATGACGGCTGAAAGAATATACAAGTACCTTAATGAAAGTGCTTTTGCTGAGGACAAAATTAAGAAAATGCAGGATGCCTTTGTAAGGGACAACCATTTATTATGGTATCCTGAAAGCCGTGAGGACAAAGAAAATGAACAGCATGAGCCTTCTGACGGTGAGGACACTATGGAAGGCTACAGACAGCTGGAAAAGGAATGGCAGGACATATCAAACCGTATTGATGTGGATTTGGAGACTTTAAGCCGTGAAAACGGCGGAACAAAGGCTCTTTTGCAGTCTTTAAAAGAGGTTAACCGTGACAAATACGATTACAGCGAGTTTTTGCGTAAGTTTGCTGTTACAGGCGAGGACATAATGGTTAATGACGATGAGTTTGACTATATTTATTACACATACGGCCTTAAAAAGTATGGAAACATGCCTTTAGTTGAGCCTTTGGAGTACAGGGAAACTCAGAAGATAAACGATTTTGTTATAGCCATTGACACATCGGGAAGCTGTCAGGGTGAAATAGTGCAGAAATTCCTTGAAAAGACATATTCCATACTGTCACAGCAGGAGAGCTTTTTTAAGAAGATAAATGTTCGAATTATTCAATGTGACGACAAAATAGAGGAAGAAGTTCTTATTAAAAGCAAAGAGGACTTTGACACATACATGAAGTTTATGAACATAAAAGGCTTTGGAGGCACTGATTTCAGACCGGTTTTTGAAAGAGTTGATGAGCTGATAGCAAAAAAAGAGTTTAAAAAGCTTAAAGGCGTTATTTATTTTACAGACGGTTACGGGCATTACCCGGAGAAAATGCCAAGATATGATGCCGCTTTTATATTTTTAGGTTATGACTCACAAAGGCCAACACCGCCGTCGTGGGCAATGCGGCTTGTACTGGATGAATCACAGCTTGATAAACAGGCTGTTAAATAGGTTGGTAAATAGGAGGTTTAATGCATGAACATTAAAGATGCTAAAATAGAAGTTGAAAATGCTGTAAAGGCTTATCTTATAAAGGACAAATACGGAAGATACAAAATAGACAGAGTTCGCCAGAGGCCTGTACTTGTTATTGGTGCTCCGGGTATCGGCAAAACTGCCATTATGGAGCAGATTTCAAAAGAAATGGGCATAGGCCTTATTTCTTATTCTATGACTCATCACACAAGGCAAAGCGCCATTGGTCTTCCGTACATTGAAAAAAAGGTTTTTGACGGAAAAGAGTATTCTGTTTCGGAATATACAATGAGTGAGATTATATCTTCTATATACAAATACATGGAAGAAACGGGAGTTAAAGAGGGCATACTGTTTTTAGACGAGATAAACTGTGTTTCCGAAACACTTTCACCGGCTATGCTCCAGTTTTTGCAGTACAAAACATTCGGCAATACACCTATTCCCGAAGGCTGGGTTATAGTTACAGCCGGAAACCCGCCGGAATTTAACAAGTCCGTAAGAGAGTTTGACGTGGTTACTCTTGACCGTGTTAAAAAGATAGATGTTGAGCCGGATTTTGAGGTTTGGAAGGAATATGCCCTAAAAAAAGGCATACACAGCTCTATTATTACATATTTGGAAATTAAGAAAAGCAATTTCTACTTTATAGAGTCTACTGTTGACGGAAAAGCTTTTGTTACTGCCAGAGGCTGGGAGGATTTATCTGACATGATATATCTTTACGAACAGGAAGGCATTAAGGTTAACGAAAGGCTTTGCAGGCAGTACATACAGCACAAAATGATTTCAAAGGATTTTGCTATTTATTATGATTTATACAACAAATACCGTTCTGATTACAAAGTTATAGACATATTAAACGGCAAGTATGATGACAATGTAAAAGACAGGGCTTTAAGTGCCAAGTTTGACGAAAGGCTTACACTTATGGGTCTTTTGCTTGATGCCGTTACACTTTCAATGAAAAATGTGCTTAGAACCGAAAAATACACAGCGGCGCTTCTTGATGTGTTAAAAGGTGTTAAGGAAAAATGTTCTGACAAGGAAAACAACGACACCATTATGGAAATTTTAAACAAAACACTTAACGAGAGGAAAGAACTTCTTGAAAAAGAGCTTAACAGAGGTCTTTTAAAACGTGAAAACGAGGACATAATGAGGGATATTATATCTGCTCTTGAAGGATATATTTCTGCTTTAGCCGAAAAAGGCATTACTGACAAAAAGAAAGGCTTTGCCGCAGTTAAAAAATCATTTGATGCCGATGTTAAAGCCTTTGACAAGTCCATTGACGATACTAAGGCACAGCTTGACAACATGTTTGAGTTTGTGGAAAACGTATTTGGCAGGGACAAAGAGATGCTTATTATTGTTACTGACCTTACGGCTAATTTTAACAGTGCCGAATTTATTGGAAAATACGGTTGTGACAAGTATTTTGAAAACAACGAAGCTATGCTGTTTTATCAAAGACAAAACGACATACTTAAACAGGTAAGTGCTTTAAGTGAAATGCTGTAAAATTTAATTAAGGCAGGAGTATTATGGAGTTTTTATATAGCGACATTAACGGAAAATACAAAATAACAGGCTTCAGCGGGGAATGTGAAATTATTGAAATACCGGATAATATAAACGGCATTACTGTTACCGAAATAGGCGACGAAGCATTTATATCTTCAAAAGTTAAGAAAGTAATATTAAACCCTTCTTTGGAGTACATAGGTAAATCGGCTTTTGCCAGATGTTCGGCTTTGGAAAAAGTTAATATTCCGCCAAAAGTTAGAGAAATAGGGGATTCGGCTTTTGACGGATGTTCCAAAATAGAAAGTATTACAATTCCCAAAAGTGTTGAAAAAATAGGCGACAAAGCTTTTTCATGGTGCAGTAAAATGAAAAGCCTGATTTTTGAAGGCGGAAAGCTGGAGATAGGCTTTAATTCTTTTTCTTTCTGCACTTCTTTAAAAGAAATTAATTTTGCCGAGGGCATTACAAAAATAGGAAAAGCGGCTTTTTCGGTCTGCGGCGGACTTAAAAAAATCTCATTTCCACCAAGTCTTGAGGAGATAGGAAGTCAGGCTTTTGAGGCTTGCTCTGAGCTGGAATACATAAGCTTTTCCAAAGGCCTTAAAAAAATCGGGAGCTGGGCTTTCAGGGAGTGCAAGGAAATTAAGGCTGTGGATATACCGGAAACAGTTAACGAAATAGGTGACGGGGCTTTTCTTTCCTGTGTGCTTGTTAAAAGTGTTAAAATACCTTTTGGGGTTAAAAAAATTAATGACTGGACTTTCGGCAAGTGCAGGGGTATAGAGAGAATGGAACTGCCGGAAGGTGTTGAAGAAATAAGCTCATTTTCTTTTTCACGCTGCCGTAGAATAAAATATTTTGACATGCCTGAAAGTGTTAAAATTGTACGGAGAGGAGCTTTTTCCGTATGTTCTGAAATGGAGAAAGTTGAGTTTTCAAAAAATCTTGAATTGTTGGAAGAACGTGCTTTTGAAATCTGTGCAGGGCTTAAAACAGTTACTCTGCCGTACACACTTAATGTATCAAGCAAAATGTTTTACGAGTGCAATGCTTTATACGGCATAGAGCTTATTACAGACGACAGCAGGCTTAGTAAAATATTTGTGCCTTATGAGCCTAAAGGATTAAAGTTTATAAGAAATTACAAAGGCGGAAGTATTGATTTTAATTTATATGACGGGATGTTTTCCGGTATTAAGAAATTTAGCTGCAAAAGGGACATGGCATTATTCAGGCTTAAAAATCCCGTTGAATTAAGCAATGAATTTAAACAAAAATATACTGCCTATTTAAAAAGATATTCCAAAAGAATTATTGATGAGGCCATAAAAGACGGGGATTTTGAAGTTATAGGTTTTATGGGTTCTAAAAATCTTATAATGAAAAATCATATTGAAGAATATATTAAAAAATCCAGTGAAAACGGCGGCTTATGCACAGGGTATTTTATAGACTACAGGAATAAAAATTTCGGACAAATACGAAAAAGGTTTGTGCTTTAAGGAATTTTGTTGTAATATACTTAAGCGGTAAAAAACTGCTGGGGCAAAATATATATGGGGGTAGAGTAAAAAAAAGAATGAAAAAAGGTGAATGAATTATTATGTCGGTAATTAAAAAACTTTATAAAGCTTTAAGCTGTGCAGTTATAATTTCTGTTATGGCGGTATCTTTTACGGCTACTTCTTATGCAGCTACAGTTGATAACATGGACTACATTGTTCATGCCGGGGGGCAGGCCGGAGATGACATAGGCACAAACTCTCTTGAAGCAGTTAACAATTCGTTTTTAAACGGGTACAGATATATTGAGATTGATTTTAATTTTACTTCTGACGGAAAACTGGTTTGTGTTCATGACTGGGATACTGATTATTTTAAAATGGGAAAGCCTGCAGGAAAAGCTTTAAGCAGTACGGAGTTTGAAAGTGCCAAGGTTTTGGGGCGTTATACTACAATGACAGCTGAGGAGCTGGCTCAGTGGCTTTATCAAAAGCCCAATACTTATGTTATAACGGATATTAAAGAAAACAATATTTCCGGTTTACAGTATTTATCATCTCATTGCGGTTATATAAAAAACCGAATTATACCGCAGATTTATAACGAAAGTGAATACGACAAAGTTAAGGCTATGGGGTACAGCAACATTATTTATACTCTTTACAAATTAAGCTACAGCGACAAGACAAATACCAATGAAATAGTCCGTTTTGCTCAGAGCCACAGGCTGTATGCCATTGTATTTTCAACTGAGCTTGCAACGCCTAATTATGTAAAAGCTCTTAAAGGTGCCGGAACAAAGCTTATGACCCATACTGTAAACAGTGTTTCGGAAGCTGAAAGGCTGTATAAAATGGGAATAGACGGCATTTATTCCGACTATTTAAAGGAAAATTTGAAATGATGACAAAATATAAAACGCCTAAAACCGAATTTTTAGGCGTTTTATACAGTGTTTAATTAATTTTTAATTGTATAGAGTTTCCAAATAGCTGACAAACATATATACATGGGAATTTTTTTGTGGTATTATTAATAATCGAGTAAGGAACTTACTGATATTTATTGCTGTTGGTTTTGATTTTCTGATTTTGAAATTATTTTTTTAACGCTTTTTTCAAACTTGGTTCTTGGCAGCATTACCATGTGTCCACATGTGGTGCATTTTATCCTGAAATCTATACCGGTACGCAGTATTTCCCACTGTGAGCCGCCGCATGGGTGAGTTTTTTTCATTTGAACAATATCGCCTACAGAAAAGTCCATTTGCATTGCCTCCATATATATTTTATAAATGGCGGACTTTATAGGCCAGCGCATTTACTATTGTATAATAACATAAAAATATGATAATATACAGATAATTTGGTTTTTTACAGAAGAAAATTATTATAGGTTTTAGTTATAAGAATTCTTAAAACTACTGTATTTGGTTTAAGAATAAAAAAAGGTACAGCGTATGACAGAGGAGATGAAATCTGAATGAAAACTATAGGTATTATTGGCGCCATGGACGAGGAAATAGCGCTTATTAAGGAATTTTCTGAAATAATTTCTGCCAAAAATATATTAGGGCTTGACTTTTTTGTTGGAAAGTACGGCTCTAACAGTGTGGTTATTGTAAGAAGCGGTATAGGCAAGGTTAATGCAGCAGCCTGTGCTCAGGTGCTTATTGACCACTTTGCTGTTGACTGTATTATAAATGTTGGTGTTGCAGGCGGAATTTACAACGAGCTTAAAATTGGCGATATTGTAATTTCTACAGATACTGTTGAGCATGACATGGACGTATCTGCTTTAGGCGACCCTATAGGAACAATACCAAGAATGGACGAGAGCTATTTTAAAGCTGATGAGGAGCTTATTAGCCTTGCAGAAAAAGCCGGTGAAACACTTACAGACCACCATGTATTTACAGGCAGGGTTGCCAGCGGTGATAAATTTATAAGCTCTCAGGAGCAGAAAAACTTTATTTGGAATAATTTTAAGGCATACTGCGCTGAAATGGAAGGCGCTTCTATTGCCCATGTATGTTATTTAAACAGAATACCGTTTGTTATTATCCGTTCTATATCCGACAATGCCGACGGTGCTGCCGGTGTAAGCTATGAGGAGTTTAAAAATATTGCTGTTGACATTTCCGGCTCAATTATTAAAGAAATGCTTATAAACATGAACTGATAAAACAAATCGTAAGATTTTCAGGGGGTGTTTGATTATGGCAACTAAAGCTAAATTCAGATGGGATGAGCTGAAGGCTTCAAACCCGTTATTTTCTATGGCCAGAACAACTATTGAAACTGCATTTTATGGAAACAATGTTGAAAGAATTAAGTCTTTGGCTGAGTGCTATAAACTGGCTAAAAATGCACCGGGTACAGTTGTAACAGATATTCCTGTTGAAAGACCAGAAGAAATAGGCCTTGAGCAGGGTTCTAAAGTACTTTTATTTAACGACGGTGCCGTTACCGGAAGAACGGCAGCTGCCAGAAGAATAGCCGGTGAGCCTGGTGTTGATGTTGCTAAAATATGCGGTGAAATAAGAGATGCTGTTTATGCAGCAAGAGGAAGAAAGCTGTATCACGCCAGTGCATATATTGGGCTTCATCATGACTTTATGGTTAAAGCAAATTTGCTTATACCTGAAAGCCATGAAATGCTTATGTATAACTGGCTACTTAATTTTCAGTACATTACAAATGAGTATACTAAAATGTACCGTATGTCAAACCAGATGAATAATGAGGGCGATATTTATATTTTTGCGGACCCTGATTGGTCGCACCCTGATTATCCCCTTGGTTTAGCATTTTTTGACCCATTGCATAACTGTGCTGCAATACTTGGCATGAGATATTTCGGTGAGCTTAAAAAAGGCACTCTTACACTTGCTTGGACTATAGCAAACCGAAACGGTTATGCTTCATGCCATGGCGGACAAAAGAGATACAACCTTGGTAACGGCAAGAGCTTTGTTGCTGGTGTATTTGGTCTTTCCGGCTCCGGAAAATCAACCATTACACATGCTAAACATGGTGGAAAGTACGATATAACAGTGCTTCATGATGATGCATTTATTATATCTACAAAAGACGGTTCATCGGTTGCTCTTGAGCCTTCGTATTTTGACAAAACACAGGATTATCCTATGGACAGCCCTGAAAATAAATATCTGCTTTCTGTACAAAACGTAGGTGCTACCCTTGATGAAGACGGAAGGGTTGTACTTGTTACAGAAGACATTAGAAACGGCAACGGAAGGGCTATAAAGAGCAAATTATGGTCACCTGACAGAGTTGACAAAATTGACGAGCCTGTTAATGCTATATTCTACTTAATGAAAGACCCGTCACTTCCGCCTTTAGTTAAAGTTAACGGAGCTGTACTTTCTTCGGTTATGGGTGCTGCTTTAGCTACAAAAAGAACTACTGCTGAAAGACTTGCACCGGGAGTTGACCCTGACGCCCTTGTATTTGAGTCTTATGCCAACCCGTTTAGAACATATCCTTTAAGTGATGACTACGAAAAGTTTAAATATCTTTTTGAAAACAGAAATGTTGACTGCTACATACTTAACACTGGTTTCTTAATGGACAAAAAGATACCTAAAGAAGTTACACTTGAATGCATAGAAGCTGTTGTTGACGGAAATGCTCAGTTTAAAAAATGGGGAAGCTTTGACGAAATAGAAATACTTGAAACAGAAGGATTTACACCTGACCTTAACGACAGCAAGTATAAAGATTTGCTTAAGGCAAGGCTTAAAGACCGCTACGACTTTATAAAGAGCCGTGAAGAAGTAAAAGGCGGTTATGACAAACTGCCTGATGAAGCCCTTAATGCAATTAAAAAATTAATTGATGAACTGAATTAAAAATATTAAGCCTGTTTGAATAAAACAGGCTTTTATAATTATCTTTATTATCAGAGGTGAAAAATGTGTATAATGAGTTTTTAGAACTTATTAAAAATGAAGCCGATGAGAAATACAGAGAGTTTTCCCTTAAAATTACACCGGATTTAGGCAAGTCGGCAGGAGTAAGAACACCGGTTTTAAAGCAGTTTGCAAAAAAAGCCGCAAAAGGCGACTGGGAGGAGTTTTTTCAAAAGAGAAATAATGAATTATATGAAGAAAAACTTGTATCAGGTCTTATTATATGTTATATAAAAGAAAGCATTGACATAAGGCTTAATTTACTGCGGGAATTTATACCAATTATTGACAACTGGGCACTATGCGACATGGTAGCATGTGCTTTTAAGTTTAAAAAAGCTGAAAGCGAAAAGGTTTGGGATTTTGTAAATGAATACATTGAAAAAAACGGTGAGTTTGAAAAAAGATTTGCTGTTGTTATGCTTTTGGCACATTTTATTGATGAAAAGCATATTGACGAAACACTTAAAATGTTGAACAATATAAAAGATGAGAAATTTTATGTAAGCATGGCTGTGGCATGGGCTTTAAGTGTATGTTATATTAAGTTCAGAGAAAAAACAGTTGATGTTTTAAAAAACACAAAATTAAGCAATGATACTGTAAAAAGAACGTTGCTTAAAATTACACAGTCAAGAAGAGTGGATGAAGAAGGAAAAAGACAGGCCAAACTAGTTAGAGCTAATTAGAGAAACTTTATGGAGGAGTTTTAAATGGACTTTTTGGAAGTATTTGTTGAAACAAGTGAAACAGGTATTGAAATTGCCAGCGGTGTTGTTTATGCCAACGGTGTTACGGGAATTATGGTTGACGATGCCAGAGATTTTGACGAGTTTATGAAAGACCCTAACAGACAGTGGGATTATATTGATGATGAGCTTATGAAACAGAAAACAAGCCAGAAAAACGGCATTACATTTTTTGTTACAGACAACGCCTCAGGCATTGAAACACTTAATGCTATAAAAGCCGGACTTAAAAGGACAAAAGAGGAAGAAACTGAGTTTGATTTGGGAAGCTTTGCTCTTACAGTTAAAAATGTAAAGGAAGAGGACTGGGCTAACAACTGGAAGAAATATTTTAAGCCGTTCCCTGTTGGTGATAAAATTGTTATTAAGCCGTCTTGGGAAGAATATGAAAATACAGAAAACAAAGCTGTACTTAACATAGACCCGGGACATATATTTGGTACTGGTTCCCACGAAACTACACAGGGATGTATTGAGTTTATTGAAAAGTATATCAAAGATGGCGACGTTGTTGCTGATATTGGCTGTGGAAGTGGCATACTTGCAATTGCGGCAATACTTATGGGAGCAAAATTTGCATCGGCTGTGGATATTGACCCTAATGCCATAGAGATAGTTAAACAAAATGCTGATTTAAACAACATAAGCGGCGACAAGTACGAAGTTTTTGCCG
>CALWSS010000133.1 GCA_944384255.1 uncultured Clostridia bacterium | reverse complement strand
CTTCTGCCTAAGCTGTAGCCGGCTAAATCCCGGACTATCTGCATAACCTGTTCCTGATAAACTATACAGCCATAAGTCGGCTCAAGAATTTCTTTTAACGCCGGGTGAGTATATGTTATGCTTGCGGCGTCTTTTTTGCCTTTTACATATTTCGGTATAAAGTCCATAGGCCCCGGACGATAAAGAGAAATACCGGCTATAAGGTCTTCAAGCCTTGTAGGCTGAAGCTCCTTCATAAAGGCTTTCATTCCGGCACTTTCTAACTGGAAAACGCCTTCTGTTTTGCCCTGTGCAATAAGTTCGTAAACCTTCGGGTCGTTATCCGGCATATTTTGAAGGTCAATGTCCACACCATGTATTCTTTTTATTTCACGGCAGGCATTTTGTATAACAGTAAGTGTTCTAAGACCAAGGAAATCCATTTTAAGAAGTCCCAGTTCTTCAAGAAGAGTCATTGTATACTGTGTAGAAACAACACCGTCGCTGTAATAAAGCGGAACATATTCCACAACAGGGTCGCGGCAAATTACAACACCTGCCGCATGGGTAGAAGCATGTCTTGGAAGACCTTCAAGGCTTATGCTTGTATCAATAAGTTTTGCCACATCAGTGTCGGTATCGTAAAGCTCTTTAAGCTCGGGATTCATAGTAAGAGCCTTATTTATCGTAATACCCAATTCCGTAGGTATCATTTTTGAAATTCTGTCTACATCGGCATAAGGCATGGCAAGTGCTCTGCCTACGTCTTTAATAGCCGCTCTTGCTGCCATTGTACCAAAAGTTATAATCTGGGCCACATGGTCCTCACCGTATTTTCGTATTACATAGTCAATAACTTCCTGACGTCTTTCAAAACAAAAGTCAACGTCAATATCCGGCATGCTTACTCTTTCGGGATTAAGAAATCTTTCAAAAATAAGGTTATATTTTATAGGGTCTATGGTTGTTATGTCAAGACAATATGATACAATGCTTCCGGCGGCAGAGCCTCTGCCTGGGCCTACCATTATATCCTGTGACTTTGCAAAATGAATAAAATCCCAAACTATAAGAAAGTACTCCACATAACCCATTTTTTCTATTGTGTCCAGTTCGTATTCAAGTCTTTGCCGTAATTCTTCCGGGTTATCTGGATATCTTTTATTAAAGCCGTCATAGCACAGCTCTCTTAAGTATTCCGACGCTGTTTTTCCGTCGGGAACATCAAATTTAGGCAGTTTTAAGTCGTGGAACTTAAATTCCACATTGCATCTTTGAGATATTTTATAAGTGTTTTCAAGGGCCTCGGGAGCATATTTAAAAAGCTCATACATCTCCTGAGGACTTTTAACATAAAACTGTCCGCCTTCATAACGCATTCTGTTTTGGTCATAAACAGTTTTGCCTGTCTGTATGCACAGCAGAACATCGTGACTTTCGGCATCTTCTTTATATATATAATGGCTGTCGTTACTGCAAATAAGGGGTATGCCAGTTTCATCACTTATTTTTAAAAGGGCTTCGTTTACAATTTTCTGTTCACGTATTCCATGGTCCTGTAGCTCAAGGAAAAAATTACCACGTCCGAAAATTTCATCATACATCAAAGCCGTTTCTTTGGCTTTTTCATAGGAAACATTTATAATATCCCTTGCCACTTGTCCCGCAAGGCAGGCACTGGAAGCTATAATGCCTTTATGATATTTTTTCAAAAGCTCTATATCAACTCTCGGCTTATAATAAAATCCTTCTGTAAAACCGTAAGAAACAAGCTTTACAAGATTTTTATACCCTTCATTGTTTTCGGCCAAAAGCACCAAATGATAATAGTTGTTTCCAGCTGTGTTTTCTTTATCAAACCGGCTTTTAGGCGAAACATAAACCTCACAGCCAATAATGGGCTTTATGCCTTCTGCCACAGCGGCTTTATAAAACTCAACAGCTCCGTACATGGCGCCATGGTCCGTAATGGCTATGCTGTCCATGCCCAGCTCTTTAACACGCTTAATAAGAGGCTCTATTTTAGCCGAGCCGTCAAGAAGGCTGTACTGAGTATGAACATGCAGGTGTGTAAATTTAATTTCAGTATTTTCCATATATAAAACCTCGTTAATTAAAGCCGCCAAATACCAAAAAACGTAAAATCATACGTTATGCGGCTATATATATTACCACAAAGAAAAATGAATGTATATATTTTTGCGTTGAAAAAATACGCTTACTTTATAAAGACAGTAAAAATAATTTAAAATTTAAACAGAATATCTAATTAAATGCAGTTTGCAGATATTATATCATAAAGATTCATAAAATTTGGTAATTAAATGTTAAAAATAGAAAAAGCGGAAGAAATAAGAAGCTTTATCGTCTTATTCTTCCGCATTAAATTAAATTTTATTATATGCCTTAAAATTCAATTATTCGGCCTTTACATCTGTCCAAAGGTCGTTCCATGTGTTTTTAACTTCGTCTGTTCTGTACTGCATAAAGTAAAGTCTGTTAAGGGATTCCTCATCCATGCCGGCAGAAGCGGCATACTCAGGGTCTATAGCATCGGCTGCTTCCTGATTAACAGGTGCAGGGCCGCCGGATGCTGCCCAGTTGTACTGGAAGTCTTTGCTTATCATCCAGTCAATAAATTTATAAGCCA
>CALWSS010000132.1 GCA_944384255.1 uncultured Clostridia bacterium | reverse complement strand
ACCTTGTATGGCCTGACATCATGGGTGTTAACGACTGGATTCCTAAATTTGCAAAGAAATACTGTGATTTAAGAACATACATTGTTGACGGTCTTAACCAGTTTGCTGATGATGTAAACAGCGGTGCTTTCCCTACAAAAGAGTACTCATACAACACAGTTGTTGAAGGATACGAAGTAGACGAAGACTGATATATAACAAAGAAAAAATAATTTAAGCCGTGTCTTATGACACGGCTTTTTTGTGTTTCATTATAAGTATTGTTGTATAGATGAATTTTTTGTATTTATATGTTTACAGATTTTAAAAGCAGTGCTTAGATATTAGATTTGACTGATTTATATATGTGGTTTTTTTGTATAATATTTTATTGATTTTAGTAGGATAGTTTTTTATATTGTTTCCCATATTTTAGGCCAAAAAATATAATTAGGTTTTGTGAAATATTGTAAAATGTTTTTCACTGTGATACTATAGACTAAGGTAATTGACTTTTAATGTGTTTTTTGATAGAATGTCGAAATTATAACTACAGACAGGTAAGAAGGGTAAGGAATAAGGTGGTTTTGTAAAGGAGCTGTTTGAAAATGTACAAGCTTGTTAAAGAAGGTCTTACATTTGATGATGTGCTTTTAATTCCGGCTGAAAGCGATGTTCTTCCAAGAGATGTTGACGTATCAACTTATCTTACAAAGACAATAAAGCTTAATGCCCCTATTATGAGTGCCGGTATGGACACAGTTACGGAATCCAATATGGCAATAGCCGTTGCCCGGCAGGGCGGAATAGGCATTATACACAAAAATATGTCTATTGAAAAGCAGGCTGAGGAAGTGGACAAGGTTAAAAGGTCTGAGCATGGTGTTATTATAGACCCGTTTTGGCTTACTCCTGAACACTATGTTTATGAAGCCGATGAGCTTATGTCTAAGTTTAAAATTTCCGGTGTGCCAGTTACTGTTGACGGCAAGCTTGTGGGAATAATTACAAACAGGGATATTCGTTTTGAAACAGACCATAACCGTAAAATCGGTGAGGCAATGACAAAAGATAATCTTATTACAGCTCCTGAAGGCACAACTCTTGAGGAAGCAAAAAAAATACTTACTAAGCATAAAATAGAAAAATTACCTATTGTAAACAGCCAAGGCTATTTAAAAGGCCTTATTACAATTAAAGATATTGAAAAGGCTATTAAATACCCCAACTCTGCCAAAGATAAGCATGGCCGTCTTTTAGCCGGTGCCGCCGTAGGTGCCACAAAAGACGTTCTTGACAGAATTTCAGCTCTTGTTGAAGCTAAAGTTGATGTTGTTGTAATTGATACAGCCCACGGTCATTCACAGAATGTTATTAATACAGTTAAAAAGATTAAAGCCGCTTACCCACAACTTCAGCTTATAGCCGGTAATGTGGCTACAGCAGAGGCTACAAAGGCACTTATAGAGGCAGGTGCTGACTGTATTAAGGTTGGCATAGGCCCGGGGTCTATATGCACAACACGTATAGTTGCCGGTATTGGAGTACCACAGATTACGGCTGTTTTTGACTGTGCAGAGGCGGCAAAGCCTTACGGAATACCTATTATTGCAGACGGCGGAATTAAGTTTTCCGGCGATGTTGTGAAGGCAATAGCGGCAGGAGCCAGTGTTTGTATGTTGGGCAGTTACTTTGCTGGCTGTGAGGAAAGCCCAGGAAGTACCGAGCTTTATCAAGGCAGAAAGTACAAGGTATACCGTGGAATGGGTTCCATAGCCGCAATGGAGCAGGGAAGCAAAGACAGATATTTTCAGGAAGACGCTAAAAAGCTTGTTCCTGAAGGCGTTGAAGGACGCATATCATTTAAAGGAAGTGTTGAGGACTCAATATTCCAGCTTTTAGGCGGTTTAAGAGCCGGTATGGGATATTGCGGAACTCGTACTATAGAGGAGCTTAGAGAAAACGGAAGGTTTGTTCGAATTACAAGCGCCGGACTTAGAGAAAGCCATCCGCATGATATACAAATTACAAAAGAAGCTCCTAACTACAGTGTAGAATATTAACGGAGGACAGGGCAATGAAAAATGAACTTGTAATTGTTCTTGATTTTGGCGGACAGTATAACCAGCTTATAGCGCGCCGTGTTAGAGAATGCCATGTATACTGCGAAGTTAAGCCGTATACTATGCCTTTAGAAGAAATAAAGGCTTTAAACCCAAAGGGTCTTATATTTACAGGAGGACCTAACAGCGTTTATGATGAAAAGTCGCCACACATTACAAAAGAAATATTTGATTTGGGAATACCGGTTTTAGGTATCTGCTACGGCTGCCAGCTTATGGCATATACCCTTGGCGGAACAGTTTGTGACGCTTCAGAAAAAAGTGAGTACGGCAAAACAGAAGTTAAGCTTAATACCGACACAGTACTTTTTGAAGGTCTTGAAGAAGACCAGATTTGCTGGATGAGTCACACAGATTATATTTCACAGGTGCCTGAAGGATTTAAGGTAACTGCTACATCACCGGCATGTCCAACGGCAGCTATGGAATGTGTTGAAAGAAAACTTTACGGCACACAGTTCCACCCGGAAGTTAACCACACACCAAAGGGCAAAGATATGCTTGCCAAATTCCTTTTTGATGTATGTGGTTGCAGCGGTGACTGGACAATGACAGGATATATTGAGTCACAGATTAAACAGATACGTGAAACAGTAGGCGACGGAAAAGCTCTTTGTGCTCTTTCCGGCGGTGTTGACTCCAGCGTTGTTGCTGCTCTTATGAGCAAAGCCATAGGCAAACAGCTTACATGCGTTTTTGTAGACAACGGCCTTATGAGAAAGAATGAAGGCGATGAGGTAGAAGCCGCTTTTAAAGGTGCTTTTGATGCAAACTTTGTTAGAGCAAATGCACAGGAAAGATTCCTCAGTAAGCTTAAAGGCGTTACAGAGCCGGAAAGAAAGAGAAAAATAATAGGTGAGGAATTTATAAGAGTATTTGAAGGCGAAGCCAAGAAAATAGGCAAGGTTGACTTCCTTGTTCAGGGTACAATTTATCCTGATGTTATAGAAAGCGGTCTTGGGGACAGTGCCGTTATTAAGTCACACCACAATGTAGGCGGACTTCCTTCAGTTGTTGACTTTAAAGAGCTTATAGAGCCTTTAAGAATGTTATTTAAAGACGAAGTAAGACAGATGGGTAAGGAGCTTGGTCTTCCTGATTATCTTGTTTGGAGACAGCCATTCCCGGGCCCTGGTCTTGGAATAAGAGTTATAGGGGAAGTTACAGAAGAAAAGCTTGCTATATTAAGAGAAGCTGATGCAATATTCCGTGAGGAAATAGCCAATGCCGGTCTTGACAGAAGCATTAATCAGTATTTTGCCGTAATTACAGACATGCGCTCTGTAGGTGTTATGGGTGACGGCAGAACATACGATTATACACTTGCTTTAAGAGGTGTAACAACAAGCGACTTTATGACAGCCGACTGGGCAAGAATACCTTATGAAGTTCTTGACAAAATAAGCATTAGAATTGTTAATGAGGTTAAACACATTAACAGAATAGTGTATGATATAACAAGCAAGCCACCAGCTACAATAGAGTGGGAATAAGCAAATAAATTTGAGAAACGGGTACAGAGACGGAAGATGGACATGGGAGCGAGGCAAGCAGAAATAAATGGAACAATTAATAGCAGGGAGGGTAATTCTTGCCGCTTTTAATTGTATGATTAAGATACCTTTGGTTTACATTGTCCGTGGCGAGATGTATAATTTGAGATAGCTAAATTGGAGTTTTGCAGAGGATATATTTATGATTATTGAAGGTAATAAAAAAGAAATAGAGGCAATGGAACAGTTTCATAAAGGAAATCGACAGGAGGGATTAAGGTTACAAGAAGAATTTGTAGCTGCTTTCAGAGAGGAATATAAAAATAAAGACCATTGCTCTTGCAAGAAAGCCTGCCGTTATCATGGAAATTGTAAAGAATGTGTTGCAATTCATAGAGCACATCAAGAACATGTTCCAAACTGTATGAGACCTATTATAAATACAAAAATAAAACTTTTATCTGAATTGACAGAGCATACGATTGCTAATGAAATCGAAGCTCCTCATGAGATACTGAGAAAAGAATATCAGTAATAAGGAATTAAAAAATAGTAATTTACTTAGCAGCGTGCTAGAAAACTCGTGATAACAGATTAATAACACTAGCAGAAACAGTCCATAGAAATATGACAGTTGTAAACAAATATAGTCAAATAGAATCAAATTTTCTATACAAAACTGTATAGAACGAAGTTTATTTTGCGAGTGGGAATAAAAACTGCTATTTAATGTTTGACAATTATAAAAAGCTCTCATAAACAAGTCAGTTTAAAGAGAGCTTTTTATTTATATTAAAATCTTTTGATTGAAGGTGAAGTATGAAGATTTTAAAATATATCGTCTGCTTTTTGCTGTGTCTAAGCTTTTCCGGCTGTGGTGCTTTGCAGAATAAAAATATCTCAGATACATCTGACAATAATACGTCTGCTCAAAATGAAACAAGTCTTTTGAAAGGAACTGTTGTTGAAAACACCGGCAGTATGCTGACTGTTCAAACTGAAAACGGCATCTCTTACAGCATAGATATACAAAATGCAGATTTAAGTGTTTCTCAGGACGGAATAATGACAGGCTGTCCGGCTGAAATTGAGTATACAAAAACAGACGGTGTTTTAACTGCTTTAAGTGCTGTAATAGGTGAGGAGCCAAAAAGAGCCAAGGCAAGAGATATTCTCTCAGACATGACTGTTGAGGAAAAAGTTGGGCAAATGCTTTTAGTCCGGTACAGTGATGAAGCCAAAGAGAGTATAAAAGACTATGCTTTAGGCGGTTTTGTTTTGTTTGCAGTGGATTTTAAAGATAAGGATAAAGAAAGCGTTATAAATGAAATATCATCTTTGCAGTCGGAATCAAAAATTCCTTTAATTATAAGTGTTGACGAAGAAGGCGGAACAGTAAACAGGGTAAGCAAGTATACACAGTTCAGGGATGAGCCTTTTAAATCACCTCAGGAGCTTTATAATGAAGGCGGCATGGAGCTTATAAACAGCGATACAATAGAAAAAAGCCGGCTTCTTAAATCTTTAGGCATTAATCTAAATTTAGCACCTGTATGTGATGTTTCGGAAAATCCGGAGGACTATATTTACGACCGCTCTTTTGGAAAAGACGCTCAGCAGACATCGGAATATGTTAAAACTGTAGTTGAAACAATGACCAAAGAAGGCATAGGCTGTGCCTTAAAGCATTTTCCGGGTTACGGAAGCAATAAAGACACCCACGAAGATATGGTTTACGACAGCCGGCCTTACAGTGTATTTGAGGAAAGCGATTTTCTGCCCTTTAAAGCCGGTATAAGTTCCGGTGCAGGTATGGTAATGGTAAGCCATAATATAGTTGAATGTATGGATGAAAACTATCCGGCGTCACTTTCACCAAAAGTACACCAAATACTGCGGGACGAACTGGGCTTTAACGGTGTTATATTAACAGACGAGCTTTCAATGGAAGCCATAAAACGCTTTACAGGGGACAAAGAGGCTTCTGTGGCGGCAGTTTTAGCCGGTAATGACTTATTATGTGTAACAAACTACAAGGAGCAGGCAGAGGCCGTTATAGAGGCTGTAAAAGGCGGAGAGATAGAAGAAAGCCGTATTGATGAATCAGTTTTAAGAATACTGCTTTGGAAAATAGAAACAGGAATAATTGAGTAAATAAAAAACCGGTGCCTTAGGCATCGGTTTTTGTCTTTGCAGGGATATATTGTTTAAATAGTGCAATAATTTATATATTTTCAGTTTCCGGCTTTGGTTCTATAGTTGATTTATTTTCATTTGCCTGAATTTCACGGTGTTTTTTTCTTGTAAGAAGTATGCCGCTCATTATGGCAGTAAGCGGTGCTACACTTACAAGGCCAAAGCTTCCCACTATTGTGTCTATTATTTCAGATGAAACATATTTGTAGTTTAAAATGTTGTATATAGGTGTTCCTTGTGCCATAAACACCATTAAAAGGGCAATGTAGCCCCCGGAATATGCCAAAAGGAGAGTAGTTGTCATAGTGCCCATTGCGGCACGGCCTACATTCATGCCGCTTAATGCCGCCTCTTTGGCAGATATTGCAGGCTTCTTTTCTATTACTTCATTTACGGCTGATGTAATGTCAACGGCTAAGTCCATAACGGCTCCCGACGAGCCTATAAAAATACTTGCCATATATATTTTAGTAAGGTTTAAGTCCTGATAACCGCTGTAAAGCAAGCTCTCTGAATCTGGCATAATGGCGCCATGTATTTTAAAGCCTGTTGTAAATATTATGCCTAAAATGGCTGTTACCAAAAGCCCAAGTGTTGCTCCGCTTACGGCAGAAAGCGTTTTTGACTCAAAACCGTATACAAGTGAAATTATAATTACCGTAAGAAATACCGTAATGGCAAAGCCTGTTATAATTGGGTCATATCCGTTTAAGTAAAGGGGAACAAGTACTTTCCATATCATTAGAACTGTAATTACAAATGAAAGCACGGCTCTTATACCTGTTTTTCCGGC
The DNA here is from genome assembly GCA_944384255.1 of uncultured Clostridia bacterium. Taxonomy (GTDB): domain Bacteria; phylum Bacillota; class Clostridia; order Lachnospirales; family Anaerotignaceae; genus Neoanaerotignum_A. Next base: position 1,031 of record CALWSS010000132.1, on the reverse strand, counting down.
AAATGCTATAAGAAAGAGCACAAAGCAGGCGGCAAGTATGGCTTCATAATTAATTCTGTAATGGTCTATCATATTAACTGATAAAATTTCATCGCCTTTATAATCAATAACAACAAGGGCTTTGTCACCGGGAGCAAATATTTTATCAGACTCAAGAGAGCCGTTAAGCATGTTATAGCCTGTTGTTATCTGTCCTTTAAATTTACCGCCTAAAAGCTCAATTTCACAGTCCTGTTCTCCTGAACGTATAAGGCCTGTATCTATAATGTTATCGTTATAAACACTTAATACTCTGGCGGCGCATCTGTCTGTGCCTTTATATATAACGGCGCCTTCGTAACCGGTTGGTATTATTAAAAGGGCTATAAAAAGAATGACACACACTATAACAGGCATGTGATATTTAAGCTTTTCGTTCATACTGCATATTCTCCTTAAATTTGATTTGTACAGCGAAATGCGGTACGGAAATTCCGTACCACATTTTCGTGTTTATAGGGGTTAATTTATGAAAAATTTTGTTTCAGCCTTTATTTGATATCAAGCAGACCTGCTACTTTGTTGTAAATGTCTGTATTGTCGTAGTATCCGTTAAAGAGGTCCTGTCCGTTTCCAAGGGCAAATACTCCAACTGGAAGGCCTGTATGTGAATAAGAAGCAAAGTTGATGCCTGATTTGTTGTTTAAAATATGTGTTATTGTTACACTTAATGGTTCGTAAGTTCCGTAAAGAACGTATTCTTCCTGATTTGAGCTGTCTACTTCTTCACCAGACATTGTTTTGTCATAAGCGGCTTTAAGTTTTGAAAGCTCATAGTCTGTAAGAACAAGCTTTTCGTTGCCTGCGGCATCCGGGTCATCGGCTATCATAAGGCCAAAGTTTTCTTTAATATCTTCTAATACTGTTTCAAAAGGTGTATTTTCTGCAACATATTTTGAAACATATTCCTCATCATATTTAGCATAAGAAATCTTCTGGTTTGTAAGGTTTGCAAGATATGTATCGTAATCAGTGCCGGCATAGCCTATTGT
>CALWSS010000131.1 GCA_944384255.1 uncultured Clostridia bacterium | reverse complement strand
ACCAAGCTTTACATAAGCAGCAGCCATTTCTGGACTTCCTGAATAGCAGTGTATAATTCCTTTGTTTACTCCGCTTTCCTTAATAATATCAAAACACTCCTGTGCGGCATCGCGAGAATGAATTATAACAGGCATAGAAAGCTCTTTTGCCATTTCAAGCTGGCGTTTGAACCAATAGCGTTGTTTTTCTTTATCTGTATTGTCGTAATGATAGTCAAGTCCTATTTCGCCTATAGCAACTACTTTTTCATTTTTTGTTAATTCTTTAATTTCGTTATATATTTCTTCTGTCATGTTTTTTGTATTGCTTGGGTGTATGCCTGTTGCCGAATATATAAAATCGTATTTTTTGCCCAGTTCAACACCGGCTTTTGATGCTTTAAGGCTTTCACCGGAATTAAGTATATAATCAACACCGTTTTCGTTCATAGAGCTTAAAAGGGCATCTCTGTCTTTATCAAATTGCTTGTCGTCGTAATGGGCATGTGAGTCGAATATCATTTTATAACCTCCTGTAATAAAAAAGCGGGCGCCGTAAGGAACCCGCCTTAATTTATAAAATTTATCTTACATCGCAGCCACTTTCAAACTGCTTGTCGTCTGTTATAAGTGAAAGGTTTCCGTCTTTATCAGCGGCACAGAGTATCATACCGCAGGACATTTCACCCATCATTTTTCTTGGAGCAAGGTTTTCTACTATAACAACTTTCTTGCCTACCATTTCTTCAGGTGTGTAATATTTAGCTATGCCTGAAAGAATAGTACGTACTTCATTGCCTACTTTTACAGTGTTTTTAAGAAGTTTCTTTGAACCTTTAACAGACTCACTGGCTATAACTTCACCTGTCACAAGATGAACTTTGTCAAAGTCGTCTATTGTAATTTCGCTTGCTTTTTCTTCTTCCTTTTCTTCCTCGGCCTCATGTTTAGCCTTGTTTGCAAGGTTTTCGGCCTGAGCGGCTTTAATAGCGGCCTCAAGCTCTACAAGCTCTTTTTTCATATCTATTCTTGGGAAAAGAGCAGGGCCTTTTTCTACTTTTAAGTCTTTAGGAAGAAGTCCCCAAATTCTTATGTTTTCCCAATCTGTAAGGTCTGTACCCTCAATATTAAGCTGTTTATGGATAGCTTTAGGGCATTTAGGCATAAACGGCTGAAGCATTATGGATACAATTCTTATGCTTTCGGCTACGTTATAAAGAGCACCGGCAAGTTTAGGCATGTCCTCTTCGTTTTTAGCAAGTACCCATGGCTGTGTTTCGTCTATATACTTGTTTGTACGACGGATAAGTACCCAAAGAGCAGAAAGGGCATCGCTAAAGAGCATTTTATCCATACATTCTTCAAATTTAACTATTGTATCTGCTGCAACAGACTTGAGGTCTGCGTCAAACTCTGTTTCGGCATGTTCTGCCGGAAGCTGGCCGCCGAAATATTTATCAATCATGCCCACTGTTCTTGAAACAAGGTTTCCAAGGTCGTTGGCAAGGTCTGAGTTAATTCTCTGAATAAGGGCTTCATTTGTGAAGTTTCCGTCCTGACCAAATGCAATTTCTCTTAAAAGGAAATATCTTACAGCATCTAAGCCGTAACGGTCTATAAGAACCTTAGGGTCTACAACATTTCCTTTTGATTTTGACATTTTGCCGCCGTCTATTACAAGCCAGCCGTGGCCGAATATCTGCTTTGGAAGAGGAAGGTCAAGAGCCATAAGCATAGCAGGCCAAATTATGGAGTGGAAACGAACTATTTCCTTACCTACTATGTGTACATCTGCCGGCCAGTATTTTTTAAATAACTCGTCATTATCTGAACCGTATCCAAGGGCTGTGATATAGTTTGAAAGAGCATCTACCCATACATATATAACATGTTTAGGGTCGAATGTTACCGGTATGCCCCAGCTGAAAGATGTACGGCTTACACAAAGGTCCTCAAGGCCCGGCTTAAGGAAGTTAGCTATCATTTCTGTCTGTCTTGAAGGCGGCTGAATGAACTCAGGGTGGTCTTCTATATATTTAATAAGCCTGTCCTGATATTTGGAAAGCCTGAAGAAATAGCTTTCTTCTTTAACTCTTTCAACATCACGGCCGCAGTCAGGGCATTTGCCGTCTACAAGCTGATGTTCTGTAAAGAAAGACTCGCAAGGAGTACAGTACCAGCCTTCATATTCTGATTTATAAATATCACCTTTGTCGTAAAGTGTTTTAAATATTTTCTGAACGGCAGCAACATGGTCTTCGTCTGTTGTTCTAATGAATTTGTCATAAGTTATATCAAGAGAAGCCCAAAGGTCTTTTATTCCGGCTACTACTTTATCAACATATTCCTTAGGTGTAATGCCAAGGCTTGTTGCTATTCTTTCTATTTTCTGGCCGTGCTCGTCGCTTCCTGTCATGAATCTAACGTCATAGCCGCGTAATCTTTTATATTTAGCCAAAGTATCGGCAGCTACAGTGCAGTATGAATGGCCTATATGAAGTTTATCGCTAGGATAATATATAGGTGTTGTTACGTAAAAAGTTTTCTTATCCAAAACCATCCCTCCAAATATATTTACTATATAATGTAACTATTATAACTGTCTTTAACCGAAAATAAAAGGAATTTTTTGAGGATTTACCCAAAAGCGTTCTGATTTGCAAATTTAAAGAATAATATTAATAAGCGGTGAAAGGCGGGGTTAAAATATGGCTGATGATAAAAGAAACTATTCCAACCACAAAATTATAATAGACGAACGCGAGAGCATTACAGTTAATGGAGTTACGGAAGTTCTGTCCTTTGACGAAGAAGGCATTGTATGTGCCAGCACACTGGGAGTTATAATTGTAAAAGGAAATAACCTGCATATAAGCAGGCTTGATTTAGACTCTCAAGTGCTTTCGGCAGAAGGCGGCATTGATGCCGTAGAGTATGCCGACGAGCCTATTTCAGGCGGCGGAATTTTAAAAAGGCTCTTTAGGTAGTGTATATGATTCTGTCATTAAGCTTTCAGGCGGAAGTTTTCGTAATATCCATTTTATGCGGAATTATGTGTTCAGCGTTTTATGATATATTAAGGCTTTTAAGGATTTATAAAAGGCACGGAGTGCTTTTAACCAGTTTAGAAGATTTAATATACTGGGTTATATGTGTTTTTTTCTTTTTTACGGTTATGCTTAATGTAAACGGCGGACAGATGCGGCTTTTTATACCGGGCGGATTTTTTATGGGTCTGGTACTTTACTATATTACATTGGGCAAAGTTGTTATACGTGCCGCAGAAAGAATAATTAATGTTGTAATATACATAATAAATCTGCTGTTTGATATAATAACAACACCCTTCAAACTTATATGGCTTGTGATTAAAAAACCTGTTGTCTTTTTATGTAATTCATTGTCGAAGGTATTGATTTTGAAAGTAAAATATGTAAAAATATTATGTAAGACTAAAAAAGACAAGTGCTCAAGTTTATTACATAAACAGAAGGGTAATGATAAATTATGTCAAGGAAAACAACGAGAAAAAAAGAAAAATCGTTTTCAAATATTTTAGTGCTTTGTTTTATGTTAATTTTTGTCTGTGCAATTTGCTTTAACCTGTATTCTCAGGCAAGAACAATTTATAACCTTAAGCAGGAAGAAATAGCTCTTAATGCCCAAATAGATGACGAAAAGAAGAAAAACCTTGAATTAAATGTAAATCAAGACTATTATACTTCTGATGCCTATATAGAAAAAGTTGCAAGAGAACAGCTTGGCCTTGTTAAACCGGGGGAAATTGAGTTCATTAATAAAGCTAAGTAAAAAAAATGTAATTTTTTTTAAAAAAGTTATTGACAAATTAATACAGCATGACTATAATAGTTATTGTTGTTGCGGCGGAGTAGCTCAGTTGGCTAGAGCACGCGGTTCATACCCGCGGTGTCGAGGGTTCGAATCCCCCCTCCGCTACTTTTTTGGCCCGTTGGTCAAGCGGTTAAGACGCGGCCCTCTCACGGCTGAAACAAGAGTTCGATTCTCTTACGGGTCATATAAAATTTAATATTTGGGAGTTTAGCTCAGCTGGGAGAGCGCTTGCCTTACAAGCAAGATGTCACAGGTTCGAGCCCTGTAATTCCCATTAACCTTCGGTTTAACCGAAGGTTTTTTTGTGTTTAAAAATTATTTTGGAAAAGTTAGAAAAAAGGTAGAAAAAAGTTGGAAAAAAGTCAGAAAAAGGTTTTTAAAAAGTTATTTCTATGGAACTTAGGTAAAAATAAATACGTATATTAATCAGATTAGTAATTAAACCGGTTTTTTACTTGTCTTTTAAGGGGAGGAAAAAAATGATTAGCTCTGTGAATTCAGGCCTGATTAAAAAAGCCCGAAGGGGCGACGGACGAGCCTTCAGCATGCTGATAGAAAATCACGAAAGATTTGTTTTTAATGTTGTATACAGAATAACGGGAAATGCCGAGGATGCAAGAGATGTGTCCCAAGAGGCTTTTATTAAAGCTTTTAAAAATTTTGAAAGCTATGATGAAAGAGCGGCTTTTTCCACATGGCTTTATAGAATAGCCGTAAATACAGCTATAGATTTTGTACGTAGGCGTAAAAAAGAAAACAGCATTAGTTTTGAGGACTATATAGTTGATGAAAATAACCAAAACAGCGACTCAGGTATAGAAGAAAAAGTAATTTCAAAAGAAGGAGTTAAAAGCATAATAAGTGCCGTTAATATGCTTGACGATGAGTTTAAAACAGTAATAGTCCTTAGAGATATGGAAGGTATGGACTATAAAGAAATAAGCGATATAACAGGCCTGCCTTTAGGTACTGTTAAGTCAAGACTTTCAAGGGCCCGGGGCAAGCTCAGGCAAATAATAGAAAAAAATGATATTAAATCAGAAACAGAAGGGAGGAGCAGAGCATGAAATGTGACGAGGCTTTAAACATTATAGACATGTACTTAGACGAATGTACAGATGCTTATAATGAAAAAGAATTTTTGGAACATATTCAAACATGCGAAAGCTGCCGTAATGCATATAACGAGATTAAACGCATTACAAGTGAGCTTAATAATACAGAATATCTGCCGCTGCCTGATGATTTCCACAGTGAGCTTACTGATAAGCTTATAAAAAGCGGCAAAAAGCGAAACAAAAGCAGAATAGTTAAATATTCGGCTTTGGCTGCCTGTGCTGTTCTAGTATTTATGACAGGCGCTTATATGAAAGATTTGTATTACATGGCTTCAAGCGGAAGTTCTGCACAAAGTGCCGATAGTGCAAGTGTTACGGAAAGTATGAATGGCATGTCAAGAAGTGCAAGCGGTGAAATGCCTCAGGCTTCATATGAACCTTATGCCGACGGTGCATCATTAGAGGGTTATGGCACTGCTGAAAGTGAAGCACAAGCTTCTTCCGAAAACAGTTACAGCAGCACAGCATTAAGTGCCAAAGAACAGAATATTTCAAGAAAAATAATTAAAACAGGCTATATTTCAATAAATGTATCAAGTTTTGATGAAGCCTCACAGCTTATTAAAACATACACAGAGCAGAATGGCGGATATGTGGAGCAAAGTAACCAATTCGCTGATTATGACAGCCAGACAAATACCTATAAAGGAAAAAGCGGAAATATAACTGTTCGTATTGAAAGCGCTAAGTTTTCTGATACTATGGGCTATATAGAAACTTTAGGTACTTTAATAAACCAAAGCGAATCGGTTAATGACATTACAAACAGCTATGTTGATACTCAAAGCCGGCTTGAAGTAAAGGAGCAGGAAAAAGAGCGACTTTCTGAACTTTTGAACAATGCAGAGAATATAAGTGATATAATAACAATAGAAGGCAGGCTTACGGAGGTTATAAGTGATATAGAGTCTTATGAGGCTCAGCTTAATGCCTACGATGATGTTGTTGATTATTCTACGATTAATGTAAATATTACTGAAAAAGATGACGATGGCATAATTCCGGCTAAAACGGATTTTGCTAATAAAGCAGTTTATAATTTCAAAGACTCTGCAAGAACACTTTTTTCCGGTTTTGAAGGCATAGTGCTTTTAATTATTAGGCTTTGGGCACCTATAGCAGTTGTTGCGGTAATTGCCGTAGTATCTGTTGTGTTTATAAAATCAAAGAAAAATAAAAAATAAGAGTATAGTCAAGTTTTGGAAAGGAAGTATGGCTATGAAAAAACTTATTTGCAGTGCTGTAATTGCGTCAATGTTTATTATGTCAGCTGTACCTGTATTTGCCTATGACTTGCCGGAAAATACTATAGCCGTAAGCGGCCGCGGAATAGTAAGTGTTGAACCGGATACAGCCCAGATTTCTTTAGGTGTTGTAACAAGCAACTCAGATGCGGCAAAGGCACAGGAGGAAAATAACCGGATTTACAACAATGTATGTGAAAGCCTTAAAGCGGCCGGCATAAAGGAGGATGATATAAAAAGCACATGGTATTATGTGTATACTGAAAGGGATTACGAAAATAACAACGAAGTAACAGGCTACAGGGTTGAAAACAGCTTTACCGTAAAAACCAATGATAAAGACAATGCCGGAAAATATGTAGACATTGCTGTTTCATCAGGTGCAACAGAGGTTAACGGCATAAGCTTCAGTATTGAAAACCCGCGGGAGTATTACGACTTGGCTTTAAAACAGGCTTTGTTAAATGCTCAGAACAGCGCCGAAACAATTAAAGATGCAATAGGTGCAGATAATTTAAGTATTTACAGCATAGAAGAGCAGTCAAGCCGTTTTTCTTACAGCACAACAAACGGTGTATTTGAAGAAAAGGCTGTAGCCGATTACGGTGCAGGTTCTTCAGCATCTATGCCGACAGAAATTACTTATGACGACATAGAAATTACGGCTAATGTAAATGCCGTATATAAGTTCAATTAATAAAACAAAACTTAAATGTAAAATTAGTAATTAAATTAAAGTAAATAAATCACCCGGTTAAAAAACGCCTGAAATTAGTTTCAGGCGTTTTTTTTATGCATAAGAGTATAAAGTTTTTGTAAAAAATATAAAAATGTAAAGAGCTTTTAGAGCTTTAAAATGTTTTGAATTATTTCAAACTATTTCAAACTATTTCAAACTATTTCAAACTATTAGATATTACTAAATTGTAATAAACACTGAAATATATAATTTAATTCATTATTCTTCATTGTTCCAGTCTTTGCAAACATCAACCCATTTTTTGGCCTTTGTAAGGGTATAAAGCTCATCACAAGTTAGCTCTATTGCAGAATTAGAGCTTCCACAGGCCGGAAAAACGGTATTAAATCTTTTAAGTG
>CALWSS010000130.1 GCA_944384255.1 uncultured Clostridia bacterium | reverse complement strand
AATACTGTATTTGTTTGGAGGCTTAAAAAATGGGTACATATAACATAGCCGTAATTAAAGGCGACGGCATAGGTCCTGACATTGTGGAGCAGGCACAGAAAGTAATAAGAAAAGTTGGCGAAAAATTCGGCCATACATTTAATATGACAGAAGTTTTGGCAGGAGGTGCTGCAATAGATGCTGTAGGCGTTGCACTGCCTAAAGAAACAGTTGAGGTCTGCAAAAAAAGCGACTCTGTTCTTTTGGGAGCAGTAGGCGGACCTAAGTGGGATAACCTTCCGGGAGAACTCAGACCTGAAAGAGGCGCTCTTTTGGGCTTAAGAAAAGAACTTGCACTTTATGCAAACTTAAGACCGGCTATTATGCACAAGGCTTTAAGCAATGCCAGCCCTATTAAACACGAGATTATAGGCGACAGCCTTGATATACTTGTTGTTCGTGAGCTTACAGGCGGTATTTATTTTGGTGAAAAAGGCCACAGAGAAGGTAAATACGGTGAGGAAGCTTATGATATTGAAAACTACAGTCCTTTTGAAGTAGAAAGAATTGCAAGAATAGCATTTGACGCTGCTATGAAGCGTAATAAAAAGGTAACAAGTGTTGATAAAGCCAATGTACTTGAAACTTCAAGACTTTGGAGAAGCAAAGTTATAGAAGTTGCAAAGGATTATCCGGAAGTTGAGCTGGAGCACATGTATGTTGATAACGCAGCAATGCAGCTTGTAAGAAATCCAAAACAGTTCGATGTAATTGTTACATCTAATATGTTCGGAGATATTCTTTCCGATGAAGCAAGCCAGATAACAGGCTCAATAGGTATGCTTCCTTCAGCCAGCCTTGGAGAAGGCTCATTTGGAATGTATGAGCCTATACATGGTTCTGCACCAGATATTGCCGGCATGGATATAGCAAATCCTTTGGCTACAATACTTTCTGTTCCTATGATGCTTAAATACTCCTTTGGTCTTGAAAAAGAGGCTAAGGCTGTAGAAGATGCCGTTACAAAGGTTCTTGACAAAGGCATTAGAACAGTTGATATAGCAGAAGAAGGCATGCCGCATATTGGCACTAAAGCCATGGGCGATGCCGTTTGTGCTGAAATTTAATTAAATAAGCTAAAATCCTTTCCGCTTAAATCAGGGAATGTTGGGGAACTTTTATTTGATTTTATTAGTTAAAAAGCGGAAAGAAATAATAAAAGGCAGAAGAAAAGTATCTTCTGCCTTTTAAAGTTGTATAATATAAGATTTTTTGTCTTTAACCCTATACTGTTTTCTGGTATTATATTTTTATAATCATATTTTAATTATAATATTTGGCCATTTATGGGTTATATTATTAGTATAGATTTTAATAGAGGTGCGGCAATGAAATATTTTGACCTGTACTTTTTTAAAACTTTGTTCGACCGTTTTTTTGATGACGAGATAGGATTAACGGCTGCGGCTTTATCCTATTATATGGTTTTTTCATTTTTCCCTCTGCTTATAATGCTCAGTATAGTTTTGGGCCGCTTAGGCATTGAATCCGGTGCAGGAGAAACGCTTTTGCTTACAATACTGCCTGATGACATATTGCAGATAGCCCACAGGTATCTTGTTTTTGTAAACTCCGAAGGCAGTTCAAATATACTTTTTGCCAGTGCATTTTTTACAATTTATTTTCCTGTTAGGTCCGTTACAAAATTAATGGACGGCATAAACAGGGCATACGACAGAGAAGGCCAGAGTACAGCCGTAAGGCGCTTTGCATCCGTTTTAATATTCGGCTTAATGGTTTACGGCCTTATTATATTCGGCATATTTCTCATTTCAGTAGGTGAAAGCGCTCTTACTGTAATACTGCATTTTTTTGGTCTGCCGGTTGAGTGGGCTCAGGTTTGGACTTATGCCAAGTTTATTATACTGTGGTCTTTGGGCACAGGTGTTGTTTTGGCTCTGCATTACGTTTCACCGGGAGAAAAAATGAAAGTCTCAGATATGATTCCGGGCTGTGTACTTTCTGTTACAGTATGGACTATCGTATCAATGTTTTTTTCAATGTATGTTAAGTATATAGGCCGGTATTCACTTTTATACGGCTCTATAGGTGCTGTTATGATACTGCTTTACTGGCTTTACATTACAGCTGTTATATTGCTTATGGGTGCTGAGTTTTCAAGTATTTTGAGGGACAGGAAACGAAAGTTTAGGAGTTAGCTCGTTTGACATATTGACTAATTTTCTATATAATATTTATTACTGTATGTAAATGGAATAAAATAGACATAGAATAAGAGGATATTTATGGAATTAAAAGAGTGTATTAATTTTCTGCTTTCTGCCGCACAGCATAATGTTTTTCAGTATCTTAATGTAAAACTTTCATCGTTAGGCGTTACACCGTCGCAGTACAGTGTTTTAAGCTGTCTGTGGGGCAGAAGCCATGCAACACCTAAACAGCTTGCCGAAATACTGGGAATAGAAACTTCTACTGTTTCCGGACTTTTAGACAGACTGCAAAAAAACGGCCTTATTGACAGAATAGTAAACAGTGAAGACAGAAGAGAAGTTCAGGTTATAGCCACACAAAAAGGCCGCGACCTTGAAGGCCCTGTTACCAAAATAATAGATGAGGTAAATGCCGAAGTCCTTAAATCTTTTACACCGGAGGAAATAGATAAGCTTAAAAATGCTCTTAGGGTAATAGCGGCAGGCAAGTTTGAGGCTTAAACTACATATTTAATATGTTTGATATAAGCACGACCGTATTCATAAGCGGTCTCTTGTAAGGAGGAATTATTATGAAAAATATAATTGTTACAATAGGAAGGCAGTACGGAAGCGGCGGCAGACAGGTAGGTAAATTACTTTCCGAAAAACTTGGCATACCGTTTTATGACAAAGAGCTTCTTACAGAAGCAGCTAAAAAAAGCGGTTTTTGTGAGGAGATATTTAAAGAAAACGACGAAAAGCCAGCCGGAAGCTTTCTTTACTCCCTTGTAATGGGTGCAAATGGAGCAGATACACTGCCTCTTAACAACAAACTGTTTTTAGCACAGTTTGACACAATTAAGGACATAGCAGCAAAGGGCAGCTGTGTAATTATAGGCCGCTGTGCAGATTATGCCCTTGAGGAAATGGACAATGTTCTTAATGTATTTATTTATGCCGACAAAAAGATAAGAGTTAAAAGAGCCGCTGAGGAGTACGGCCTTGAAGCTAAAAATCTTGAAGATGCAGTAAATAAAATCGACAAAAAAAGAGCCAGCTATTATAATTTCTACTCAGGCAAAAAATGGGGAGCAGCTGAAAGCTATAACCTTTGCATAGACAGCGGCAAATTCGGTGTTGAAAAAACTGCTGATTTTATTAAGGACTGTGTAGAGGAATTAAGCAAATAAATTAATACATACTTATAATAAATCATTATTTTTAACTGAACGTAAACTTTAATACAAAAAGCACAAAATTCTTACTGTTTTTACTAAATAGGAATTTTGTGCTTTTTTAATAATGTTTAGATTATTTTTTAAATGTCATGGTGTCTATCATTGAGCTTATTCTGTCGCTGTCTAATTTTTCCTTAACGGCCTTTTTTATGTAATCCTCTACTGCATAGCCGCGGCTTGAAGCGTATTCATTAAGTTCTGTGTAAAAATCCTTGTCAAATGAAACCGATACTTTTTTAACACTGGCGGTTTTAGACTTAGTTTTGCCTTTATCGGCTGTTTGTTTAGCTGGCATTTTAAATCATTCCTTATTGTGCTGATGAAAAGAGGCTTCTTTTAAATTCCTCGGCAAGAAGTGTATAGCCGCATGAGTTGAGAGTATATGTAATGTCCTCAAGAGTGCCGTCGGTTTCCTCGAACATACCGTCACAGCACTGTCTGGAGTCAACACAGAGTAGGAAATTGCCCGGCTTTTTAATCTCCACGCCTAAGTCCTTTATGCCGCTGTCGGAAAATACAAGCACATCGCCGTTAATATCTTTCCACGAGTTTTTTAAAAGAAAGTCTTTGTCAATTTTCAATGTTATCACCTTTCAAGTTTTCAGTTTTGCTGTTTTTATAAAGCTTAATATATAATACAATACCGCAGAGGGCAAGTATAATGGATACTATTTGAGATACGGCAATACCCGTATGGCCTATTGTAAGCTGGTCCGTTCTGAATGACTCAACTATAAAGCGTATAATTCCGTAGCCTATAAGGTAAAGTGTGCCTATCTGGCCGTTAAACTTTTTATGCTTTCTCAGTATAAGCAAAAATATAAGCAGGCACAGATTAAGGAATGATTCGTATAAGAATGTAGGCTGAACCTGTATATATTCCGTACCGTTCACGTTTATTATGTTATCAAGAGCACTTTGCGGTATATAGCTGGCCTGGTCTTTAAGTATTCTCATGGCAAAAAGCCCGTCTGTGTATCCACCGAAAGCCTCACGGTTAATAAAATTGCCCCACCTGCCGCAGACTTGGCCTAAAAGCACACTGGGAAGAACAGTATCTGCCAATAAAAAGAAATTTATATGGCGCCTTTTGCAGAATATAATGCCGCATAATATGCCTGTAAGCACACCGCCGTATATGGCAAGACCGCCTTCACGGAAAGCAAATATTTTAAGCAGGTCGTCTTTATACATATCCCATGAGAATATTACATAATACAGCCTTGCACCTATAACCGATAAAATTATGGTAAAAGATGCAAAGTCTATGTAGTCCTCCGGTTTTTGGCCGGAGCGCTTAGCCTCATGCAGTACAAGAAGGACAGCCGCTATTATGGCAAGGCCTATTATAAGGCCGTACCAGTAAATATTAAAGCCTCCTATTGAAAATGCCGTTCGGCTTAGTTTATCTATTTTTATGCCTAAGTTGGGAAACCATATTTCAGGCACTATAATCCCCCCCCTGCAGTTTTATTTTTTTCTAACCTTATTTGACTTTTCTATAATTACTTTATAACTGAAAGATATGCATTTGCTCTTTTAAATGCTTCTGATGCCGTTGAGTTTATTTTATCGGCTGTAATATCAACAATGGCTTTTTCGGCATCTATAAGGCTAAAGCCGTATACGGCCAAGTCAGCTTGAGCATTTATTATAGCCTCTATACTGTTATATCCTCGAATAACTCTGCCGGCATACATTTTTTTAATGCGTTTAACTGCCGTATCGCCTACACCGGTTTTTGTTAAAAGAGATGATGTTTTAATAAAGCTGTTGGCGGCATAAGACGGTTTTTGGCTTCGGCCGCTTATTACCGAAAATACACTGCTTGGTGTTGATACAAGGCTGAAGCCTAAGGGCTCTGTTAAAATCTGTTTGTTTAAAAGCCTTTCATAAAGCTTTGAACCGTCGCCTGATAATATGTCAAATACCATTTTTAATGCATAAGTGTTCTCAGGGCATACATCAAAGCCTTCATGGGTAAAGCCTATGTTAAAAATGGGTTCTGAAACATCAAAGCGTTTTGATACATAGTCGTTTATTTTATTTGGGATTATGTCTTCTTTTATTCTTTCATTACCCGGAGAAGTAAAAACCGTTTCCTGTACAATAAGAGCGGCTTTTTCCGGCTCTATATCGCCGGAGCAAATAATTGAAATGTTTTCCGGCTTATAAAAAGCATTATAACACGCATAGAGTATTTCCGGTGTAATTTTTTCAACACTTTTATCACTTCCGGCTATTTCACAGCCTAAAGCGGTATCAGGGTACATTAATTTGGTAAGATTTGAGAAAACTGCTCTTTCCGGTATGTCTTTATACATATTAATTTCGCTTTTTATAATGCTTTTTTCGTTCTCTACGCCATTTTCATCAAAATACGGCTCTTTAATCATGTCCATTAAAAGCCTTAAATTGCTGTAAAAACCGTCAGAGCATGAGAAATAATATGCCGTTTTTACAAAATCCGTAAATGCATTTACCGAAGCACCGTTTTTAGAAAGCTGGGTAAATATGCTTTTGTCTTTTTTATCGAATAATTTGTGTTCTATAAAATGAGCTGTTCCCGAAGGTATTTCGGTAAAACCACCATTTTTCTTAAACATTATGTCCCCGGAGCCGAATTTAACAACAGCCATAGCCATAGATGTTTTAAATCCGCTCTTTGGGATTATATAACATTTGATACCTGTTGACAATGTATAAATATATACATAAGCACCGCTTATAGGGCATTTTTCTTTTATTACGTCCATTATAAAGGCCTCCTTTTTAGTTTAGGGAATATATAACCTGTTCTTTAAGAGAAGAAATAATGCCGGCTATGTCATTTTCGCTTACTGATTTTATGCTGTTTATATATTCCTCATTATCCGGAATAATGCTGTTTAAGCGGCAGGAAAAAAGAAAACCTGTTGTTTCCTGCTGGCTGTCTGTAATAAGGCTGTATTTGGCACAAAGACTCTCTTTAGCCGTTTTTAACTGCTCCTGTGTGCATGAAGCGGCATTTTTAATACATTCATTTATAATCTGGCAGGCTTTATTTGTGTTTTTGCTCTCTGTTTGACAGCATACAGATAAAACCCCGGTATTAGGCAGTATATTAGAGAAAATACTGTAGCAGAGGCCTTCTTTTTGACGTACGGTATTAAAGAGCAGTCCGCTTGGGCCGCTTAAAATCTCGTTTAATACTTCACAGGCATAAACGGAGCCCTTTGAAAATGTGTATCCCATACAAAGCACTGCTTGATTAAGACCCGTTAATGAATAGGACTCGTTTATAATTCGTGCCTTTTCATTGGTGCCTTTTAATCTGCCGCAGGGCTGATATTTTTTTCGTGCCATGTCGAAAAACGGTATTTTGTCGAAACATGCCTTAAACTCATCACCGCTGGCAGGGCCTATACAGTAAACATCCATAGGCTCAGATGTAATAATGTCGTTGTAAAATGCATAAAGACTTGACGGTGTAATAAGAGAAAGCTCTTTTAATGAGCCGTCGGCAGAAATGCCAAATGAGCGGGATACATCGTTATATTCGGCATCACGGCACATTTCCTCATAAAGCCTGAATATGGCATACTGTGTTTTATTGTCTTTTAAAGAACGTATAGCCTTTGACTGGGCATATACACCGTTTGAAAAATCGGCTTCCATAAACCTGTTTAAAAATGTTTTAGGGCAAAGCAGTGTATTTCCTGCCACAAAAAACACTTTAGGCAGTAAAAATGATTTGTTGGCAAAAACAAAGTTTAGACACAGTATAAGACGGCAGTCTTTTTTAAATGTAAATATATCCATTGTACAGCCGTAAAGCTCCTGAAGATGTCTGTTAAAAAGGCTTACAC
Source organism: uncultured Clostridia bacterium (assembly GCA_944384255.1). Lineage (GTDB taxonomy): Bacteria > Bacillota > Clostridia > Lachnospirales > Anaerotignaceae > Neoanaerotignum_A. Next base: position 553 of record CALWSS010000130.1, on the reverse strand, counting down.
TGGGATATTCACTGCACCCGCTTTTTAAGACTCTGGCAAGAAGTGCGGCTTTTGCGGCTGTTTCGTTTGTAAGATTTGTTCGTATGAAAAAAGTAACACTGTTTGTTGTAAATTTGTCATCTTTAAGGCAATGCAGATTAATGCCTTCACTTATTTGAAAAGTTCGAAGATTGCTCATTTTATCACCTCTAATTTAGTGTTTCTAAAAATTAATAAATAATACATTGACAAATTTGGTCGGTTGTTATAGACTTAATTTAGGTCGATAATTATAGACCAAGGAGGGAAATATGGATAATTTAAGATTGTGTGTCAGTGATTACAGATTTATGCTTATTGTTTGGGATAACGCGCCTATAGGCTCTGGAAAGCTTGTAGAAATATGCCGTGATAAACTGGGCTGGAAAAAGTCAACTGTTTATACGGCAATAAAAAAACTTACTAAAAAAGGAATAATTGAAAATAAAAATGCCATTGTAGGCGTTATTGTGCCTAAAGAAAAAGTACAGGCAGAAGAAACTGATTATTTTGTAGACCGTACATTCGGCGGTTC
>CALWSS010000129.1 GCA_944384255.1 uncultured Clostridia bacterium | reverse complement strand
ATTTTCAACATTTATTTCAAAAAGTTTGTTTTCGACATACTCAACTTTTTTGTTTAATACATACTCTCTGAATAATTTTGTTGGGGCATGTAAAACGCTTGAGTGCTGCCGTATTATAACGCCCTCATACCCTGCCGCCTCTAACTTTTGAGCGCTTGACGTTGCATTATAAACGTCATATCCGAACATTTGTAACTCTCCGCCTGTCCTGTCATTTGTACTAAGGGCATAGTCCTCTATAACTTTGTAATCAACCACACTTTCGCCACACGCCATACATTTCCCTGCGTTTATAAACTCTCTATAGTTAATTTTCTCAGTCTTGCTTTTTTCGTCTATTCGTTCCTCTGGAATAAATGGCATAACATCAATTAAAATTTTGTCCTCGTATTCGTCATAAGCTGCTATTGCTACTGCACAGTTGTCTGTTGTAAGAGCTAAGTCAAGGCCCATGTATATTTTCCGGCCGGTCCAATCTATTTTTTTAACACGGCATTTTTTAAAGTCATCTACTGCTATATACACCTCTAAGCCTGCTCCGGCGTATATAATATTGCAGTGTTTGCATAAAAAGTTTTCGACTTTTTGCGGGTCGTTTACTGCCTTTTCCCGTTTCTCTTTAAGTTTTTTTAAAAATTCCGGATACTCTGCCGCCAATGGATTAGCCTGAAACAAAACATTATCATTTGTAGCCCATTGCTTTTTAATATTCTCGTTAGGCTCAAAGAGTAACGCAAATGTGTCTTTACTATCTGTAAGCCCGTCTAATTCTTTTTTGGCGGCGGATACTTCGCCCTCAAATGGGTTGTAAGTTGTCGGATACTTTGTAGATATTATAAAGCCCAACGGATTATTTAAAAGAATTTGTCCCGAACGCATAGCCTCTATCGGGTAAACGATTGGTAAAGCCCCTACTTCGTCGGCTATAAATACACTCGGCTCTCGACCGTCCATTCGGTTAGTTGAAAAGTTAAGCGGGTAAAAAGTTGTATCCCTAAAGCTTTTGACGTAATCTCTAAGTATTTTAAATTTAAGCCGGCCTTTTATAGTTCCATTAAGAGCCGGACTTGACGCTATAATATTATTAATGGCTTTTTTAACCTCTCGGCTTAATGTTCCGTCTGGCGCTATACTGTAAAGCTCTGCGAACCTTGGCAAAATTAAAAGGCATATTATTAAAATTACGGCCACAATAAAGGTTTTTCCGTTTTTTCTTCCAATCTCCAAAACTACGGTAGTGTATCGCCTTTTTGCTGTATTATTTTTGTATACCACACAAAAAACCGAAAAAATCATAAAAGCCTGATAGCCGCTTAAGCTTTCAAATACCGTTTTTCCTTTTTTAGGTCCTGACGGCATTATTAAAATTTTTAAAATACTGCTTATACCTTCCCATGCTTTATAGTTAATTACAAATTCTGCGTCTTTGCCGTCGTATATTTTTTTAATCTCTTTAACTTGCTTTTTAACATAAACAGGTGCGTTTTTATCTTTTAAAACTTCCTGCATGTATTCAGCGGCTTTAATCATACAAACCGCCGCCAATACCCTCTAATGCTCCTGCTAATGGGTCGGTATTCTTTGCTTGTGCTGCTATTGCTAACTTAGCCCGTGCCTGTGGACTTAACCCTAATTCGTTGCACCCCCGGTAAAAATCCTGTGTATATGCCCGCCGGGAATTAACTACACTTTTTTCGTACTTTTTGGCCGGTGTGAGTTCTATCTCTGTATCTATCTCAATTAATTTATTAATCGCTATAGACGTTTTGGCCAAAATCCAAATATCGGCTGAACATAACGCTAAACCCTCACCGATGTTTTTTAAAATCGCTTTGAATATCTTTTTTTGCTCACGTGTTAGGTAACTCGGGGGCTTAGGTGGCTTACCGCTGTTTAAACTTTGTTCAACTTCCGCCCTTATTGTCAGCTCTTCTTTTGTCCGTGCCCCGGTTGTTACGCTTATAGGCTTTGCCGGTCTTGCCATTTTCCGCTCCCTCCCTCCTGTTTAAATTTCATTTCTAAAATTTTTTATAAAGAAAGATGGCACGGTATGGTGTAGCGAATATGCCTTAATTTTTAAAAAAATGTATAGGGGGGATATAAAAAAATGCTTATTCCCGCCGTGCCTCTGCTTTCTTTGCTAAATCTAACAATCTTTGGGCTTTTATAATTCCTGCGTCCGCTTGCCTGTGGTGTTCTCTGCAAAGAGTAATTAGGTTAAAATTATTTAATCTTAAATCCGGTCTTACTTTCGCCTTTATTATGTGATGTACTTCAAGCGGCTGTGTGTCGTAAGCCCTACGGTCATTATATTCTTTGTTCTCCGAACATAGTGAACATAAATATAAATCTCTGCATTTTATTTCATTTCTTTTAAGCTGCCATTCTGCACTGGATAAAAACTCTTTATAATCTCGCTCATTTTCTTCCATTTCAGAATAGTTTTTGTATTTTTTTTGATACTTAATGTCACACTTTTCGCTTTTTTTATGTATACGCCCACATCTTGAACACGCTTTAAGCACTCTCATCACCCTTTAACTGGTTTAAATATCTTTTTACCGCCATTCTTATACTGTCGGCTGTGTCATCACTGTTCAAAAAAGCCGCTACGCTGTCCCACGTGCGGCCTCTGAAATAAAACATAATAATGGCCATTTTAATCCGGCAGTTATTTATTTTATTTACTTCATCAAATATTGTGCTTTGTTCCTCTAACAATTTATTAATCTGCATTTGATATTTGCTAATCCTTCGCCGGTCCTTTTGAGTTAACCTCTTTGTACTTTCAATTTTTTTGATATAGTCTTGTACCTGAATAACATAATTAGCTATGTAACGCGCTCGTTTTAATTGTTCTACCGTCATTTACTCACCTGCTTATATTTCCTTTATTAATCAATTTGTGGACACCACTTAGGGTGCGTTTTTAACTTTGGAACTTTTTCGCCGGGTTTTGTATAACCTATAAAAGCCGGAGTTTTTCTGCTCTTTGGAAACATCTTTTCAAAACGTTCTACCGCTTTTGGGTGTTCACAATAGCAAAGTCCTCTAGGGTTATAATTATTTTGCCACCGTGACTGAGCATAACTTTTTAAATTCATATACACACAATCTCTGCACTCTATATCATATTTTACGTCAATCATGTTTTCTTTTTTTCATCCTCTCTTATCTGTTATACCTTGTATACTCTGCGCTTGCATACCCGTTTAATTTATTGGAAAAGTATAGCCTATCCATTGTTATCTCATTAGGTAGTACATCATATACCCCGTTAAAGTCTTCAAGTATATTTTTTAATCCCTCCGAATAGTTATAACAGCCATGATTATCCGTTCTATAAAATGGATAGTCTGGTAATCCTTCAACCGCTGTAACGGTTGCTATTCGACACTCTCCTAACACTACTCTCCCGATTTTATCGCCAACATTTAAGAGCTGCTTTTTTTCTTCATTAGGTTTTAATAATTCAAATATAGATACATTCTCATACTCATAATTTGTTGAGCGTTTCATATTCTCACCCCTTCAAATTTAACAGCCATATTAAAACAATCACTAATACAACAACTCTTAATATATGCAATACTCTTTCTGCACTCTCTCTTTTCAAACTTCCGCCCCCTCTTAAATTATTAATTCCTGTATATCTTCGTTATTTATAGCTAAATCGACTTTCCCTGTCTTAATAGCCTTTAAATATCTTAGATACCCTATTTCTGTGTAATAATTTTCTATATTATATATAACGCTGTACCCTTTAGGTGCTTTTAACTTCCTGCTTTTGCCCTTAATCTCTTCGACCTTAATTTTAGGCTGTTTTAAATTCCGGCTTTGGCTCCACCTCTTAGCATTTGGTTTAATGTTTTCTTTGGTTATGTAATTAGCTAACTTTTCCTGTGTTTGCCCCTTAAAGAGCTTTTTTATAAATACAAGTCCGTTTCCCCATAGTTTAAATAAAATCTCTGTCACTTCTTTAACAGGCAATTTATTAAAATTATTAATTAGTAAATGATGATGTATCCTGTTTTCTATTTCTGTAACAGATATGTATTTTAAAGGGCTGTATCCTTCTTTAATTCTGTACCGCTTAAGCCGCCGGAAGAAATTTGCTAAAGCTTTCCGGCTTTCCTCTAAAGATATGTTTTCGTCATAAGTCAGCACTACAAAATAATCATTGCAATTAAAATTAGTATTGATTAACCTTGTTAGCTTCTTTCTTGCAATTTTTAAATTCCTTAAGGCCTGTTCCTCTGATGTAGCCCCTGCCGGTAAACTTTTTTCGTAATTTTTCCCTATGGTCCGTGGTGAAAAGTATTCCTCTATCTCGTACACATCACCGGACCATATCTTTTTTCTATATTTAGGCATAATTAAGCCCCCTATATAATATGGTTATTAAGTTAATGGCTACATCGAGCCGCCAAAAACTTATACACCTTATTTTTTTGTTTTTTAAAAGCGGGAAATTTCCCGCTTAATATTTAATACAATCTACCGCCCATTAAGGCGCGTACTATGTCTACTGCGGCATATTCGCCGCAATGATTTTTAACTTTTACAAACTTACGTTCGAGTCTCTTTTTGTCGTGTCTTATAATGCCGGATATTTCTTTTATTTTAAAAGTTGCTTTTGCTCCAAACATTTTAAATAATTTTTCCTGCTCTATTTGCTTATACATTAAATCTGTCTTTTTGCACATGTGCGGCCCTTCCGGTCCTCTGTGGTGTTCCGGACACAGATATATAAAATTAACCTCAATATCAAGGCCGCCTTGACTTTTAAATACAACGTGATGTCTTTCGGCCGGCTCTTTTCCGCATATTTCACAATACATTTTTTACTTTTACTCCTTTATTTCCTTTATTTCCTCCATGTCCTCATCGTCGGTCCAATCAAGCCCTAATTCCTCTGCTGCTTTTTTCAGCTCTTTGTTATAGTTTTTATTAAGTCGGCTCATTGATTTATTAGTTAAATCAAAAGCCTTTTTAAAATCTTCATCTAAGTAATGCGGCAGAATTACCGCTATTAAAATTAATCCTCTTTTAATCGCTAAATACTTTAAATTATTACCTGTTCTTAAAAAGTATTGCGTCGGCTCATCACTTAACGGCTTTAAATAATCCTCATTAATAAGTATTGTGTTTAATGTGTCTTTTCCGGTTAGTGTTGTAAAATACTTATCATCAAATAATAAGGTTATATCCGATACTGTGGCCGGCTCTTCACAATCATTAATATCATTAAAGTTAATTATTTTAATGTCTTTAATGTCTGTACTTTTAATACGCCAATCAGCGCCCATATTAAATAAAGGCTTTATATTTTGTTCATTTAACCCCGTATTGCCTATGTAATATACTGCGCCGCCAATGCTTAACCACTGGCCATTTACACTATTAATTATGTCAATTCGCTTATTCTTCTTTGCTAATGCCATTATTCTGTTAAACTTCATGCTTTGCGCCGCCCTTCCAATCTAATTTTTGTCCGCAATGCGGGCAATATCCTTTTTCATACACAACTACACGCCTACATTCCGGGCATGTATAAATAAGCCCTTTTAAGTAAACCGGATTTTTGGCTTTCTGCCGGTTTATTGCGTCTGTTAGTTCCCACATCTTCATTTTTTAAACCCCCTTAACTATATGGCCGCCTGTCATGTTGTCTATTGCGGCTTTAAGCACCGTTGTTTTATAATTCCTACATTGTATAAGGTAGAAATATTTATAAACCTGTATTATCTTACCTATACAGCCCTCAAGCTCTCCCTGTGCTGCCCCTATAAATAAAACTCTTACTTTGTCGCCTTCTTTAAACTCCGGCTTTGGTTTTGGCGGCTCTACGTATGCTCCGGCGCCTGTGTCTGTTTTCTTTCTTCTTTTTATAGTTACTTTGCAATACCTCTTAATCCGTGCTTTGGCCGCTGCTAATGTAATATGCAAATCTGCGGCAATCGTGGCCGCCGTCTGCCCTGCTTTAACACGTTTTCTTATGTCCTCTTTTTCTTCCTCTGTTAATGTCTTACTCATGGAACAGCCCTCTTTTCCAGTCTATTAAAATTCGCTCGTATTCTCTGTATCTGTACGGCCTTATAGGTCTTATATTTGGGTAAGTATTAAATAGTAAGAGAATACACGGGCCTATATTGTTATAGGTCCTTACAAACTTAAAACCTCTAAGCTCACCGGCTCTTATTCTCTGTTTTATTTTTCCGTGGTATGGATACATTGCATTAACTCCCTTTCGGTTGCTGCCCCTCTTTTATATCCGTTTGCATACGCTTTTCGGGCACGTATTTTATATTTTTCTATTTCCGCTCTGGTTTCCATTGAATATAGTAAAAATAACCCTGCTAAAATGAATATAAGGTATATCATTTTTTAAACCCCCTCTAATAGTTCCCCCGGTGCTATATTTAAAGTATTTGCAATTATGCATAACTCTTTAATTGTTAAGGTTTCCGGACATCTAATTCTGTAACATAAAGTACTGTACTTTACTATACTTTTGTCTGCTATGTCTTGTCTGTTATATCCTTTTTTTATCATGTTAATTTTTATATTTTCGGACAACGCCCTATAGTTGTTAGAATATCCTAATTTAACTTTTGGCATATTCAAGCCCCCTTTACAGTTAGCTATATTTATTGAATTTGAATTTAATTTTATGTTATAGTTAATTAAGGTACTTTGATTTTGTTTATAAGTTTGGAGTTGATATAATGAGTGACTATATTGGTGTTTTAATTGGTGGTCTTATCGGCATAATCCCTTCTATTGTTATTGTCTTTGTAGAACTTTACAAAATGAAGAAACAACAACAATTTGAATTAGAAATGCGTATGTTTGACCTTTTTCGCCGTAATCAAACAGAAGCTCTTTTATCTTTTGTATCTTGCTTAGGTGCTCTATCCAGCAAAGAGCTTAAATATCAAGACTTAAATGATTATTTTTCAGCTTCAGAAAAAGCCTCTTGTTATGCAAATGATGAACTTAGGGACTTAATCACAAAAGCCAATAGCTACGCAACAAATTGGGAAAATGGCATACCTGTAGGAAGTTTTGAAGTTTTAAAGCAACAAATAGCCGTCTTAGTTTATAAAGAGTTATCAGCTCCACAAAAATTTATCAAGTAACCAACATGCAAAAGAACATAAATTAATAGTTTGTACTATAGCTATCATCGCCAATATAAATAATGGCGATGATTTTTTATGCCAACCTTCGGCAAAACATACTACTCTTGTTATCCAACACAAAACCGCAAGTCCTATACCGGATAGACCCATAATAATAACAACCCAGTCATTTTCTGTCATTGTTTAAGCCCCCTTTAATAGCTCATCTATAGTGCAGTTTCTAATTTAATATTGAAGAACACCTTTATTTTCAGAGAGTTTTGCACACTTACCTAATGCGCCTCTGTTCTCTCGTCCGAGTCTTTGATACTTATCTTTGTAAACACATTTCTCCTGTAACTCACATTTCCAACACTCACATTTTCTATCTTCATTTTTATAGATTTCAATTTTCTCTACTTCTTTTATCTCTTTTAATAGTTGTTCATCTATATCAAGTTTTTTAAAATTAATGATTTCTTTAAAATCTGATGTGATTTCATATATACAGTTGCCCGTTGTATCTTCTACTTGTACTCCTGCAAATCTTTTGCCTTTAGCGTACCTTCTGGCGTAAGCTATCGCGTTGCCAAAAGAAGTAAACTCTTTGATTGTTGTTTTCATAGCTTCGCCCTCTATTCCATGTGGGTAATAATATCTTGTGGCTATATATGTTTCTAAAGTACAATTTTTATTTTCTGTCATTGTTTAAGCCCCCTTTAATAGCTCATCTATGGTACAGTTTAAAACTTCGGCTAATTGTATAAGCTTTTCTGCTCTTGGGAAACTTTCGCCGGTTTCCCATTTTGCGACTGTAGAACGGTCAATTTCCAATTTGTTTGCTAAATCAATTTGTGTAAATCCGGCCTCAAGCCTTTTCTTTTTTATGTTCAATTATTTCACCAACTTCCTTTTTATGTTCATATTCTTCACATCTATTATATGTTCATATTTTTCACCTGTCAATATTTAATGTGCTAAATATTCACATTTGTTTACAATGTGATTTATTTTCACTATAATGTAATTAAAACAGGTTAAGGAAGTGATTATATGGAACATTTAAAACAATTACGTGAGTCAAAGAATTTAACACAAAAAGAATTATCTAATATGCTTAATGTTGATAGGACAACTTATGCAAAATGGGAAAATGGTAATAGCAATCCTTCCTTTGAGTTTCTTTTAAAGATAGCAAAAATTTTTAACGTATCTACTGATTATCTTTTAGGCAATAATCAAGTATTAAAAAAACAAACTAAAAATCCTGCTGTGGTTAAAATACCTGTCCTCGGTGAAGTAGCCGCCGGTTTTCCTATGTTTGCCGATGAAAATATAATTGACTTTGAGGAAATACCTGCCGAAATGGCTAAAAATGACGATTATTTTGCTTTAAAAATTCATGGAGATAGCATGGAGCCTCGAATATGGAACAATGACGTTGTTATAGTCCGCAAACAGTCAGATGTTGACAGCGGCGACATCGCCATTGTTATAGTTAATGGGGATTTAGGAACGTGTAAAAAAGTAGTTAAACATTCGTCCGGTATCAGTCTTATATCTTTTAACAGCAAGTACGAACCAATGTTTTATACTACTGATGAAATAAAAACTCTACCTCTAACCATAATTGGTAAAGTGGTTGAGTTAAGGGGTAAATTATAATATTAAAAACTTTTAGTCAGTAGAATTTGCTTGAATTAAGATTAAAAAATTATATTTACAAAGATTTTTAAGGAGCTGATATTATGAAATATCTTTTTATGGATTTAGAAACCCCAAATCGAAAAAATAACTCTATATGTTCTATTTCTTTAATATCACTTGAAAACGGAAATGAATCAAATGTTATAAACTATTTAGTAAATCCTGATGATAAATTTGACG
>CALWSS010000128.1 GCA_944384255.1 uncultured Clostridia bacterium | reverse complement strand
ATGAGTAAAAACCCTTCACGTAATGCTTTGAGCCGTTATGCTGATGTTTATATATGCGATGCATGCGGCATGGAGGAAGCAATAATGGCTATGAATGGAAATGAAATTCCATTAACTGAATGGGCTATTGTTAAAGAAAAATGAAGCGCCGCCGCCTGCTCCTATCAGGCAACGGGCTAAAATCCATAAGCGCTTTAGAATTGAAATAATATTTTATATTCTTAATTATAGCAAACAGGGGGTGAAAAGTTAATGAAAGATAAGTTCAGAAATCTTTATAAAATAAGCAGAGAAGCTGCCGGACTTACTCAGGAGGCTGCCGCAGAGGCATTAAATATAAGCGTGCGGTCGTTGGCAGGTTATGAGAATGATGAGGTAATACCAAAAGACGAAGTTGTTGAAAACATGGTAAAGCTTTATAAGACTAAAATATTAGGTTTGCAGCACTTGAGAAATACTTCAAGGCTTGCAAGAGAATGCCTGCCTGAGGTTATATCTCCAGAAAGCAACGCTGATGTGTATTTGCAGGCGGTAATATCGGAAGATGCTATTTCCGTTGTAACAAAGGTTCTTAAAGAGCTTTTGGCAGACGGTAAAATAACCGAGGACGAACTTGAAACTTATGAAAAGGTAAAGATTACAGCTAAATGTGCGGCAGGACGGCTAATGTCTATAAGCAACTTTGAGCCAGAAGTTTCAGGAAGGACGGTATAAAAATTAAGGAAGTGGTTGAATATGCCAGATTATTATAATGTTTGCCCTTACTGTGGAGCTAATCTTGACCCTGATGAAAAGTGTGACTGCAATAAAAAGTACGAAATGGAAATGAAAAAGGTTGAAAAAATGCTTACTATTCCAAAAAAGAAAGGCCGTCAGATTAGTTTAAGATTAATTGATTTAAAGTGAGGTGTTTTTATTGAGAATGATTAAGATTGATTCAGGTGGACACTTTGAAAGAGTTGATGCTACATTTGATGATTTGAGAAAACATTTTGGCGGTTCACCAGTTGAACATGTTAAGCCAAAGAGATTGATAGAGCCGTATTGTATGCTGTGCGATGAAGAGTTTCTAATTAAAGAGGACAAGCCAAAACCTAATATTATAGGCTGTTTCTTATATCAGACTGATATACACGGTTATCCAATATGTGGTGATATATACATAGCAAAGGATGCGCTTCCGGAAATTGTGGGGCTTAATGACAAAGATATTGAAATTGTAGAGAAAATTTTAAATACATTCAGAAAGGGGTTAGGAATATGTTGAGTATCGACACTATTGAAATGTGGCTTATGACTGTTTGCATTTTATGCTCATTTGTAGGCTGGGGTTATGAGTATTACAGGAGAAAAGAGGCAGAGCTTAAGGCTTTCAAACTTGAGAAAAAACTTGAAAGAAGGAATATGATGTGAAACACAATAAAAGCTCCCTTTGGGAACGGCCATTCCTTTGGGGAGCAAACACAATAACTTAATTTAATTATAGACCACGATAAATAGGATTGCAATATGCAGCTTTAATTTGGAAGATAAATTTTAGGAGTGATTCAAATGAGATTTAATGGCAATGAATTAAGGTTGGCTTTAAAATCTGTTAAGCCGGCTTTATCAAAGGATGATGCTAAACCAATATTAACTGAAGTCAGTTTTAAACTTAAAGACGGAATCTGTGAAATAGCAGCCTGTGATGGGTACAGAATACATGTAAAGCATTTAACTTATATAAAGGAGCCTGAAACAGAAGATACATCAGAATTTGTAGTTCCATTTTTTGATATACCTTCAGGTTGCAATACTGTTGATATAAACATAAGTAAAACTGAAGAAATGTGTTCTGTTGTATTTGATAATGGCAGCAGTCTTATTTTAAGAACATTTAAGGAGCCTTACATATCTTACGAAAAAAGCATACCAAAAACAGAACCTGTATTCTCAATTGTTTTTAATCCAAAAAATTTAAAAGATGCACTTATTAATTTAAAAGGTCCTGTAAATATGGATTTTTATGGAGATAAGTCACCTTGCATTATTCGTACAGTTCTTGAAGGAAATGACAAAGCAACCTTAGATGAAAGCTATAATTTGGTTCTGCCTTGTTATATTAAGACATTAAGGAGGTAATTATTTATGCAGATTAACATTACAATTACTCAAGATGATATTTTAAAAAATCCAGATATAATTACCGGAATACGTGAATTTGCTATACATCTTAAAGATGTCAGTGAAATCCATAAAGAGGAAAAAAAGAATTCATTTGAACTTGGAGAAGCAAAAAATAAAACAGAATGCAATGAGAAACAATCAAATTCAAATGAACCGGTAAAAGTACAAATACAAGAAGCAAGTCAGCATACTGTTGATGATATAAGAGCTATTGCTATTAATGTTGCAAAAACTAAAGGCAGCAAAGCAGTTAGAAATATACTTAATTCTTTTGGTTTCAATAAGGTATCTGACATTACAGAAGACAAGCTTGATACTGTTTATAAACTGCTGGAGGAGGAATTATAATGCCCGATGTACATGCAAAGCTATCAGCTTCCGGAGCTAAAAAGTGGCTAAACTGCCCTGGCTCTAAAGCCCTGGAAGAAATGTTTCCAGATGAAACAAGTGAATTTGCTGAGGAAGGCACATTAGCTCACTCTGTTGGTGAAGCGAAAATTAAATATGCAATTAAGAAACTTAACAGGTCTAAATATGCATATATTATGCAAAACTTAAGGGAAAATAAGTGTTTTAATGAAGAAATGGAAGAATATACTGACAGTT
>CALWSS010000127.1 GCA_944384255.1 uncultured Clostridia bacterium | reverse complement strand
CCGACACTTGTTTTTGAAGCACCGCTTATTTGAGATACGCCAAGAGGAAGAACTTTTTCTCTTACAGACTGACTTTCACGTGTTGAAATTATCATACCTGTATATGGTACTGAAATACGTATAAGAGCACAAATCTTGGCAAAAATATCGTCGCTTATACCATTATCAAATACTGACGGGTCAATATCGTCGGCACGTTTAATACGCGGAACACTTATTGTATGCGGTCCTACACCATGAACAGCCTCAAGGTGTTCGGCGTGCATAAGAAGACCTGCAAATTCATAGCGGTAAAGTTCCAAACCGAATAAAACTCCAAGCCCTACATCATCAATTCCGCCTTCCATTGCACGGTCCATTGCCTCTGTATGGTATGCGTAATTGTGTTTTGGTCCTGTTGGGTGAAGTTTTTCATAACTTTCCTTGTGATATGTTTCCTGAAAAAGTATATATGTACCTATTCCGGCTTCTTTAAGTTTTCTGTAGTTTTCTACAGTTGTGGCAGCTATATTTACATTAACACGGCGTATTGCTCCGTTTTTGTGTTTTATGCTGTATATTGTTTTAATACATTCAAGTATGTACTCAATAGGATTATTAACAGGGTCCTCTCCGGCTTCTATAGCCAAACGTTTATGGCCCATATCCTGCAAAGCAGTAACTTCTTTAACAATTTCTTCCTGTGTAAGTTTTTTTCTTGCTATATGTTTATTTTTCATGTGGTACGGGCAGTAAACGCAGCCGTTTACACAATAGTTAGAAAGATACAACGGCGCAAAAAGTACAATACGGTTGCCGTAAAAGTCTTTTTTAATTTGCTCTGCCAATTTATACATTTCCTGTATTTTTTCAGGAATGTCGCATGCCAAAAGAACTGAAGCCTCTCTGTGGTTAAGACCTTTAAGCTCTTTAGCCTTTTTAAGAAACTCATCTATAAGCTCTACATTGTTTTTATTTGCGTCAGCATAAGCAAGTGTTTCTTTGATTTCTTCATCTGAAATAAATTCTTCTGCTTTTAATGAATTTGGATTATACATATTTTCTTCCTTTCTTTTTGGTCAGAATTATTTTCTTTCCAATTAGTTTTATATTTTAACCATAAAGGTTATTTACTTTAGAATTATTTTGAATAATCTCCTCTTGATACAAGAATTTTATAGCCTATTTTTTCGAATCTGTTATTCAAATCTTTTATATTTTCTGCCGCTTCACAACCGGTATTTATTTTATTATCATACAGGCTGTATTTATTTCTTACATCACTTGGAGAAAGATTAGGCATAACAACATTTGCACCGGCTAAAATTCCAAGCTCCCTTCCTATTGGGTCTATGGTGCCAAGAGCAGTTGTTGCCGGAAGCAAAACCTTTGGGCAAAGCAACCGAATAATTGCAAGCAGCTTAAGAGTCATGTCCAGTGTTCCTGCTTTTTCATTTTTAAAAGGTGTATCTTTATGTGGAATAAAAGGTCCTATTCCTACCATTTCAGGCTTTAAGTGTAGTATAAATAGCAAATCCTCATAAATTGTTTCAACTGTCTGTCCCGGTGAACCGACCATAAATCCACAGCCTGTTTGGTAGCCAATTTCTTTTAAATCATAAAGACATCTCTTTCTGTTTTCCAAAGACATATATTCAGGGTGAAGCATTCTGTAATGCTTTTCATTTGCTGTTTCATGCCTAAGAAGGTATCTGTCAGCACCTGCATTAAAATAAGCCTTATAACTCTCTTTAGTTTTTTCTCCTATAGAAAGTGTAACTGCACAGTCAGGATATTTATTTTTTATACTTGAAACAAGAGAACAAACTTTGTAATCAGTAAAAAAAGTATCTTCTCCGCCTTGAAGTACAAAAGTCCTAAATCCCAGTTCATATCCTATATCACAGCAGTTTAAAATCTGTTCATCAGTTAGTCTATATCGTTTTGCATTGGAATTGCTGTTTCTTATACCACAGTAATAACAATCATTCCGGCAGTAATTTGTAAACTCTATAAGCCCACGAATATAAATGTTGTTTCCAAAGCTGATTTTTGACGTTTGTGAAGCTTCTTTCATGATATATTCAATATCACTTTTTTCACTTAATTCCAGCAGAATTTTAAGCTGTTCTTTTGTTATTTGGTTTTCTTTTTTTATATAGTCAACAATATCTCTTACCATATTAATTTCCGCCTATATTTGAATATATAGTTTTTGCAGTAATACCTTTTAGCCTGCCTATTTTGCCTGAAAGAGCATTAATTTTATCCTGAGGAGCATCAATAGCAACACTTATTATGTTAACGTTTTTTTCTTTGTATGGAATACCCATTCTGCCTACTATATAGTGGCTGTATTCATGCAGAAGTGCATTTAACTGTTCAACGGATTCCATGTTCTCAACTATTATTCCTATTAGAGCTATTCTTGTATCCATATTCTTCCTCCAAGCAAAATCACAATAAAAAAACTGCACCAAGGCAGAATTATACCCGGTACAGCATAAAAGCATTTTATTTACCACTGTTCTGCCTTTCACCTTAATAATTATTTCGGTGTCAGTTAAATATTTGAATAAAAATCAACTCAACATTTAGAATATATCTTCATGTAAAGTAAGAATAATTTATTTTATCACAGTATCTCAGTATTTGTCATTTTTTTCAAGCTTTTTCTCTAATTTATTTCTAACCTTTATTTCTAACTTTTTTTCTAACCTTTTTTCTAACTTATTTCCAACTTTTTTCTAACCTTTTTTCTAACCTTTTTTCTAACCTATTTCTAACTTATTACTAACTTTCGGCTTACTTATTTTTCATTATGTTTTTAAAAGCCATAGCTCCACAAACAGTTCCACTAAATGCACCGCAGAGAACATCCGTTAAATAATGAACTCCTAAATATATACGTGAAGCACCCATTAAACAGGCATAAAAATAAGCCAAAAATCCAATCTTTATACCAAAGGATTTTTTTATTATATAGGCTGAAGCAAAAGAACTTGCTGTATGGCCTGAAGGAAATGAGTAATCCTTTGGCTCGGCAATAACTGCATTCAGTTCACCAATAGTATGGAAAGGTCTTGAACGGCCTATAGTATTTTTAACCACTCCATTATTTATTATAACGGAAAAAATTTGTGACAATATTATAGTAAAAGCTGCCTTTCTTGTTCTGCTGAATTTTACCATTATAAGTGAAATAGCAAGCCATATAAAACCACCATCTCCCGTACGGCTTATAAACTTAAATATTGGGTTTAAAAAATCATTACGAATTCGCATTTGAGTGTGTAAAGATACAACATGGTCTATTTTTTTGATTTTTTTCTTCATGCACTCCGCTCCTTTTTTATTATCCAAGTGCAACATCAAGTATCATCATTACAATAAACCCCAATGCAAACCCCAAAGTTCCTATATTGCTGTGTTCACCCTGACTGGCTTCCGGTATTAATTCCTCAACTACTACATATACCATAGCCCCTGCTGCAAAAGAGAGCAGATACGGAACAGCCGGTGTAATAAAACCGGCAAGCAAAAGTGTTATAAAAGCTCCTATTGGTTCTACTATGCCGGATAATGCACCATAAGCAAATGCCCTTAATTTAGATATATTTTCGTTTTTTAACGGCAGAGATATAATTGCACCTTCAGGAAAGTTTTGTATGGCTATTCCTATGGAAAGAGCAAAAGCTCCAGTCATTGTTATATCAGCGCCCTGAGAGAGCATGCCGGCAAAAACAACTCCTACTGCCATGCCTTCCGGTATGTTATGCAGTGTAACAGCTAATATAAGCATTGTACTTTTTGCCAAGCCGCATTTAATGCCTTCACATTCATTGTTACCTATATGCATATGAGGCACTGTTTTATCGATTACAAGCAAAAACAATATACCCAATGCCATGCCAACAGCTGCAGGAATAAAAGATAGTTTTCCCATGTGGCTTGACATATCCATAGACGGTATCAAAAGCGACCACACCGAAGCAGCTATCATTACACCTGAAGCAAAGCCCAGCAAGGCTTTCTGTGTGTTTTCTTTTATTTTGTCTTTTATAAAAAATACACATGCAGCACCTAATGCAGTGCCTAAAAATGGAATTAAAAGACCTATAGATATACTAAGCATAAAAACCCCCTTTATTAAAATTTCATTATAAATTAAGTATAACACATTTTCTAATATTTAAAAATAAAAACACGGAAACGTCATATTTTGTTCCCGTGTTTTTTAATAATTTTATATGATTCCTATTGACTGGATAAGAAGTATAAAGAGCAGTACAGGTGCCACAAACTTTACCATAACAACATAAAGTTTTTCTCTGCCAAATTTATGTCCACTTGATTTCATTTCGTCAATAATACATTTTGGTTTAGCTACCCAGCCTATAAGTATACATGTTAAAAATCCAACTAAAGGCATAAGGCAGTTATTGCTTATGTAATCGAGTACATCCAGTATCTGTGCTGTAGCTCCATTAGGAAGTGTAATTTCAAAATATAATAAATTATAACCTAAACATACTATAATTCCCACAACTACAGTGCCTAATGTTACCAAAACAGTCGACTTTTTTCTGCTGAACTCAAATTTATCCATTGCACTTGAAACAATAGCTTCCATAACTGATACAGAAGAAGTTATAGCAGCAAATGTAACCATTAAAAAGAACAGAATTCCAACTATATGGCCTGCAAAGCCCATTGAATTAAATACTTTAGGCAAAGAAACAAACATAAGACCCGGGCCTGCTGACATACCCTCAGTTCCCATAAATGTAAAAACAGCAGGAACAATCATCATACCGGCTAAAAAAGCAACTATAGTGTCAAAAATCTCAATTTGGTTTACAGATTTGCTAAGGTTAGTTTCTTTTTTTACATAAGAGCCATAAGCAACCATAATACCCATGGCAACACTTATGGAAAAGAACAGCTGACCCATGGCATCTGTCAGTATAACAAAAAATTCCTTTAAAGTCATGCCCGTAAAATCAGGAATAATATATATCGCAAAGCCCTGAAGACCTGTTCTTGTAACTCCGCTTTCGTCTGTATACTCAAGAGTTAAAGAAAAAACTGCTATACAAACAATAAGTATCAAAAGTATAGGAAGAAGTATTTTTGAATAGCTTTCTATACCGTTATTAACTCCTCTGTAAACAACAAATGCAGTTGCCAAAAGGAATATTAAAAACCAAAATATTGGCGACCATTGAGATGATATAAAGGATGAAAAATAAGTATCTGCTACAGTTGCAGAGCCTGAACCTGTTATATAAGTAAACAGATATTTTAAAACCCAGCCGCCTATAGTACAGTAGTACGGCAAAATAATAACCGGTACAAAACAGGCAAAAATGCCTAAAAATCCCCAGCCGTTATGTATAACTTTATATGCCGTTAAAGGGCTTTGTTTTGTTTTACGGCCTATGGCAAGTTCCGTTGTAAGCAGTGTAAAACCAAATGTAACGGCTAAAACCAAATAACATAAAAGGAAAACTCCGCCTCCGTCTTTAGCCGCTAAGTATGGAAATCTCCAAATATTTCCCAGTCCTACAGCGCTTCCGGCAGCAGCCAAAACAAATCCTATGGAACCTGTAAAGCTGCTCCTGTTTTTATGCGTTGATCTCATTGTAGCATACCTCCACTAAAAAATAAAAATTTTACCCCTATAACGCTAAAAAGCGCAAAAAATGATGTGAATAGTAGAAATATTACCACATAAAACAAGAATTGTACATACTTAAATACAAAAATATTAAATTTAATCTAATTAAACAAACTTTACACCTAAAGCTTTAACTATTTCAACTGATTGAACAGGATTAATTATTGCACCTCTTATTTCCCACATATTTTCCGAAAATTTTAAATCATATATTTTGCAGTTTGATAAATTTATATTTTTTAACGACGTTTTAAAAACATCTGCACCTGAAAAATCACAGTTATTAAATACAGTTTTTTTAAGTTTTATTTCTGATAAAAAGGCTTCTTTTAAAAAAGTATTTTCAAAGCTTGTGTTTTCTATTGCTGAATTTGAAAAATTAGCATAAGAAAATAAACATTCATTAAATTCACTTAATTTAATATGACTTTGACTTATATTAGCTCCCTCTGCTCTGCAAAAGTATAGTTTTGTATTTTTAAAATAACTATCTGAAATATCACAGTTTGAAAAATCGCAATTTTTAATTATTGAATCAATAAAAGAAGCTCCCATAAAATTACAGTTTAAAAAGCGGCAATTTTTAAATTCAATTTCTCTAAAATCAGCTTTTTCAAAATTAACACTCTCAAATATTTCATTTTCAAAAACATCATTACTTATAAATCCGTCATTTTCCAAATACTTAAATTCCAAATCTGTCATATAAATCACCTTTAAGCAAAAAAGGCCATAGCTAAACGCTACAGCCTTATTTTTATTTATAAATTAAAGAATCTGTCTGTTGTCTTTTAATAAAACGTCGTGTGCTCCGCCTTCTACAATACTTGTTGAAGATACCAAAGTAATCTTAGCATTCTGCTGTAATTCAGGTATAGTAATACATCCGCAGTTGCACATTGTTGAACGTACTTTGCTTAATGAAAGTCTTACATTGTCTTTAAGGCTTCCGGCATAAGGAACAAATGAGTCAACGCCTTCTTCAAATGAAAGTTTTTCTTCTCCACCTAAGTCGTAACGCTGCCAGTTTCTTGCTCTTGCACTGCCTTCACCCCAGTATTCCTTCATGTAATTGCCGTTGATGTTTACTTTCTTTGTAGGGCTTTCATCAAAACGTGCAAAATATCTTCCCAGCATCAAGAAGTCAGCACCCATAGCAAGGGCAAGTGTTATATGATAGTCGTGTACAATACCGCCGTCTGAACAGATAGGCACATAAATACCTGTTTCTTTAAAGTATTCGTCACGAGCTTTTGCAACCTCAATTAAGGCTGTAGCCTGTCCACGGCCGATACCTTTCTGCTCTCTTGTGATACATATAGCACCACCGCCGATACCAACTTTAACAAAGTCTGCACCTGCTTCAGCAAGGAAACGGAATCCGTCAGCATCAACTACATTTCCGGCACCGATTTTAACTGTATCGCCGTACTTTTCACGAACATAATCAAGAACTATTTTCTGCCACTCGCTGTAGCCTTCTGAGCTGTCTATGCAAAGTACGTCTGCACCTGCTTCAAGAAGAGCAGGAATACGTTCTGCATAATCTCTTGTATTGATTCCGGCACCTACCATATATCTTTTAGATGTATCAATTAATTCAAGCTCATTATCTTTGTGTGAGTTATAGTCTTTTCTGAATACCATTGATACAAGTCTCTGGTTTTTGTCTATAATTGGAAGACAGTTAAGTTTATTTTCCCAAATAATATCATTTGCTTCTTTTAATGTTGTTTTATCGTCAGCCCAAATAAGGTCTTCAAATTTAGTCATAAATTCCTTAACTTTTGTACTGCTGTCCATTCTGCTTATACGGTAATCCCTGCTTGTAACAATACCTACAAGTTTACCTGTAGAGCTTCCGTCTTCTGTAACGGCAACTGTTGAATGGCCTGTTTTTTTCTTTAAAGCTAATATGTCTTCAAGAGTGCTTTCCGGGCTGATATTAGAGTCACTTACAACAAATCCCGCTCTGTAAGACTTAACTCTTGATACCATTTGAGCCTGACTTTCTATGGATTGTGAACCATATATAAATGAAAGTCCGCCTTCACTTGCCAAAGCTACAGCAAGTTTGTCATCTGATACAGACTGCATTATAGCTGAAGTCATAGGAATATTAAGTGAAATTTTAGGTGTTTCACCTTTTGCGAATTTTACAAGAGGAGTTTTTAAACTTACATTAGCCGGTATACATTGTGATGATGAATATCCAGGTATAAGTAAATATTCTCCAAAAGTATGTGATGGTTCATTAATATAAATTGCCATAGTCTTATTCTCCTTATCATTTATTAGCATTATCCGTTATTTTATTTAAGCCGTTCTGCCATTTATAAAACTAAAAAAAGCCTTTTAAATTTTTACACCAGCAGACCGCTGTTTAAAACAAAGCTTACTTCTTATCTTTTAACAAAATACTGTTAAAAACGCTACTTTTAAATTTAGTTTGGAAACTTAATTTTCAATAAATTTAATGCCTGAAAAATTTAAAATCCGATAAACAATATCAGACTAAATAAATTGCTCAAAACAGAGCTTTTATTTCACTTAACATATACCATATATAGTTTAGGTAGTTTGATAATAAAAAGACATCATCTAATGGACAGTCATTTTGTGATATCTTTTAATCTGGTTAATTTAATTAAAAATATTCTTAGTTAACATAACTAAATAATAAATAAATGGTTATTTATACCAATTATAAGTAGCAGCAAACGTATTGTCAACAGGCTTTTTTACAAGGTTTTTCATAATGTTTTATTTTATTCATAAAAATTATAAAATATAACTGTTTAAATGGCTGTTTAATATATTACTTTAACAAAAGACGCAGCATAAAGCAATATTGTTGTTATATTATATATATTATATCACAAAATAATATAAAAGCAGCGGACATATTTATAAATTTGTCCACTGTTTTTATATATTTTTAAAATTAATGGCTTAATTTGCTGTTTTTCCACTTAAGAAGCAGTGCAGAGTTAATAATTACCAGTACTGAGCCTGCATTATGAACAAGTGCACCAACTACCGGATTAAGTATTCCAGTCATTGCAAGTATAATTGCTATAAAATTTAATGTCATTGAGAATGTCAAATTTAACTTAATTGTAATCATCATTCTTTTAGCAAGAGCTATTAAATGCGGCAGTTCTTTTACTTCATCATTAACAAGTGCTATATCAGCTGCATCAACAGCAATATCACTTCCAATACCACCCATGGCAATACCTACATCAGCTTTTTTTAATGCAGGAGCATCGTTTATTCCGTCACCAATCATACAAACATAGTCTTTATTGCTTTTATAGTAATCTATCCATTTTAATTTATCTTCAGGAAGACAGTTGGCATGTACTTGGTTTATATTAAGCTCTTCGGCTATTGAATTTGCTGCTTTTTCGTTATCACCGGTTAAAAGCACAGGCTCAACAGAAATGCTTTTAAGTTTAGTTATCATATCAGCACTTTCAGTTCTTATTGTGTCGGAAAGCACTATAAACCCGGCTAAAGTGCTGTCTACAGCAATATATATAACAGTTGAGCCTTTGGATAAAAATTCCTGAGCTTCATTAATAATTCTTTTCTCAATTAAAATATTACTTTCTTCAAGCATTTTTATATTTCCGGCCAAAACAGAAGCACCATTAATATCTGCCTTAACACCTCGACCCGGGAGCATGTCAAACTGTTTAACTTCAAAAAGAGGCTTTTTAATTTCTCTGCTGTAGCTGTTAATAATGGCTTTGCCTAAAGGGTGTTCGGAATACTTTTCTGCCGAGGCTGCAATTGTATATAATTCATAATCAGAATATTTGTCTGAAAAGCTTTTTACATATATAACATTTGGTTTGCCGTATGTAAGTGTACCTGTTTTATCAAATGTAATTTTGTTTACGGAAGCCAAACGCTCTAAAGCATCGCCCTCTTTTACAAGGAATCCGTGCTTTGTAGCATTCCCAATAGCTGCCATAATTGCCGTTGGAGTTGCCAAAACAAGGGCACAAGGACAAAATACAACAAGTATTGTTACTCCTCTTATAATTTCGCCTGTTATAAGCCATGTAAGAGCTGCCGATGTTAAAGCAATAACAACAATCCAAGTTGCCCATCTGTCAGCAATACCTACAATTTTAGCTTTATCAGCATCAGCCGACTGAACAAGCTTAACCATTCTTTGAATAGAACTGTCTTCTACTACTTTTGTGGCTTTCATTTCAAAAGCCCCGAACTGGTTAACTGTACCACTTGAAACACTGTCGCCTGATGTTTTATCTACCGGCAGGGATTCACCTGTCATAACTGCTTCATTTATTGAAGTTTGGCCTGAAACTATAATACCTTCAACAGGAACTGTTTCACCTGGCAGAACTCTCAGTAAATCCCCTATTTTTACTTTTTCGGCTGGAATAATTTCTTCTTTACCATTTTTTATAATTCGTGCTGTCTGTGGCGTAAGTTTGACAAGCTTTTCTATTCCTGCTCGTGCTTTTGCAACTGTTAAATCCTCAAGCAACGCTCCAAGCTGCATTATAAAAGCTACTTCACCTGCTGCAAAATCCTCACCTATTAAAACCGAAGCTATCAGGGCCAAAGAAACAAGTACGTCAGCCTTTATATCAAAAGAAGTAACAAGCCCTATAAATGCTTCCATAATAATAGGTATACCACAAAGAATAATAGCAACCCAAGCGGCATCAAAAGGCAACTGTACTACATTAAAAATACTTATTATAAGAGAAATTGCAGATATAATAAGCAGTGCTATATCTTTTTTAATACCGCCAAATTCCAAAAAGCTTTCTAACTTCTGAACTAATATTTTCATAACGGCCTCCTTTTTATACCCATAGGGGTATATGTTCATTATACCTATAGGGGTATAGGTTGTCAACAAAACAAATAAAAAAACAGGATAAAAAACTATGTTTTATCCTGCTTTTAGTTAAGTCATATTTGCAAATCTTTCTACAGCCTTTGTAAAGTTTTCTATTGTTTTGTCAGCATCGCCATGTTCTATTCCGTCACGAACACAGTGGTTTATATGCCCTTCCAATACCACTTGTCCAACCTTGTGTAAAGCTGATTTTGCTGCATTTATCTGAGAGAGAATATCCTCACATGGCACATCCTCATCAACCATTCTGTCTATGGCCTGTACTTGGCCTATTATTTTTTTTAGCCTGCGATGTAAATTATCAGCATCCATACATTGTCTCATATTCAAAACCTCCATACATAAAGGGGTATATGTATATTTTATCACTATAAGCCGTATTGTCAATAAAGTATAATCCTTATAAGGAATTTAGCTGGCTATTTATCCATGCCATAATTAAATTAACGATTTTCTCCTGCTGTATTTCAGTTAATTGCTTATTTTCAGGCACATTATACCACTTTTTAAGGCACTTTCGGCAGCAACAGGCCGTTCCATGCTGAGCTTTAAAAACAGGGTGACCTCTCATAGGTGTTTGTTTGCCGTCATTTGGAATAATAGCCGGAGAAAGCCTTAAACGCACAAAATCAACTGCATGGCTTCTTATAGTGTCAAGGCCTTTTTCATTTATATATTTTAAATCATTTTTGTCGAGCTTAAATCTGCTTCTGAATTTTGATTTGCTCAGTTTTTCCAGTGCTTCTTCAATACTCTGCATATTAAATTACCTTCTGTAAAATGCAAATTAAAATACAGCGTTTTCCCTTTTTTATATTATTAAGGAAAACGCTGTTTATTAAACTTTATTATTTTTTTGCGTCTTTAATAGAAAGATTAAGTCTTCCCTGCTGGTCAATTTCCAATAATTTAACTGTGACTTCATCCCCAACACTAAGAACATCTTCTACTTTATTAACACGTTCTTTTGAAATTTTTGAAATATGAACAAGGCCTTCCTTGCCTGGAGCAATCTCTACAAAAGCTCCAAAATTCATAATTCTTGTAACCTTGCCTTCGTAAATCATGCCAGGTTCAGGGTCCATAGTAATTGCCTTAACCATGTCAACAGCTTTCTGCATCATAGCTGTATCTTCACCTTTAATAAATACTCTTCCGTCATCTTCAGTATCTATTGTACAGCCTGTAAGCTCAATAATTTTCTTAATAGTCTTTCCTCTTGGTCCTATAAGCTCTGCAATCTTGTCAACATCAATAGTAAGGTTAACAATCTTAGGAGCATATTTAGAAAGCTCTTTTCTTGGCTCGGCTATGCACTTAAGAAGGACTTCATCAATAATATAGTCACGGGCACGTTTTGTCTGTTCAAGAGCCTGTTCAATCATCTTAAATGTAAGGCCTTTAATCTTCATATCCATTTGGATAGCTGTAATACCTTCATGTGTTCCGGCAACTTTAAAGTCCATATCTCCAAAGAAGTCTTCAAGACCCTGAATGTCTGTAATCATTACAAAGTCGTCATCTGTGTCGCCTGTTACAAGGCCTACTGAAATACCTGCTACAGGGCGTTTAATAGGAACACCGGCAGCCATAAGTGAAAGTGTTGAACCACAAACACTGGCCTGACTTGTAGAACCGTTAGAGCTCATAATGTCAGATACAAGTCTTATGGCATAAGGGAATTCTTCTTCATCAGGTATAACCGGAAGAAGAGCTCTTTCAGCAAGAGCACCATGGCCTATTTCACGTCTTCCCGGACCTCTTGAAGTTTTAGCCTCACCAGTTGTAAATCCCGGCATATTGTAGTGGTGGATATATCTTTTTGAAACTTCAGATGTATCAAGTCCGTCAAGTTTCTGTATCTCAGCTAAAGCACCTAATGTAGTTACAGTAAGGCACTGAGTTTGACCTCTTGAAAAAAGTGCTGAACCATGTGTTCTTGGAAGTAAATCAATTTCGGCATGAAGCGGACGAATTTCTTCAAGTCCCCTTCCGTCTGGACGTCTGTGGTCACGAAGTATCATGTGACGAACTGTCATTTTTTCAAATTTGTAAATAGCATCGTTTACTGTCTGTTCAACCTTTTCTTCATCACCAAGTATTTCTGCTATTTTTTCCGAAAGACTTGAAAGAACTTCTTCTGTTATTTCGTTGATTTTAATATCTCTTTCCTGTTTTTTCTCAGCTACAACAGCATTTTCCATTCTTGGTGTTGTTATATACTCGCTTATAAGGTTATAAACGTCCTCATTTACGTTATATTCTTCATACTGCTGTTTTTCAAGGCCTTCAGCTTCTACAATAGTATTAATAAATTCTACTATTTTAACGTTTTCCTCATGAGCAAGACGAATAGCCTTCATCATTACATCGTTAGGAACTTCACTTGCTCCGGCTTCAATCATCATTACCTTGTCTTTTTTAGAAACAACAGTAAGAGAAAGCTTGCTTATATCTCTTTGAGCTGAGTCTGGATTAACAATAAGCTCATCATCTACAAGGCCTATATTTACTGAACCAACAGGGTCTGTAAAAGGTATATCAGAAATTGAAAGAGCTATTGATGCACCCCATAAAGCTGCAATTTCCGGCTGACAGTCCTGATCAACACTTAAAACTGTAGCTACAACTGCTACATCGTTTCTGTAGTCCTTAGGGAAAAGCGGACGAATAGGTCTGTCTATACATCTTGCAGCAAGAATAGCCTTTTCACTTGGACGGCCTTCTCTTTTAATAAATCCACCAGGTATTTTACCTACTGAATAAAGTCTTTCTTCATAATCAATGCTGAGAGGGAAAAAGTCTATACCATCTCTTGGTTTATCTGAAGCTGTAGCTGTAACAAGCACTACAGTATCGCCATAGTGCACAAGCGCCGCACCGTTAGCCTGTTCGGCAACACGTCCAATATCAACGCTGAGTGTACGGCCTGCTACTTCTGTTTTGTAAGTTCTGTACATTCCAAAATCTCCTTTTTTATCTGCACCATGGATGTTCAGCTTTAAAAACAAATTCCCCGACATTTTGTTTGCAAAGCTAAATATCCATAGTGCTTTACTAAATTAAAACAACAATTTATACAACAATAGAGAGGAGTTTTCTCCTCTCTATTATAGTTAAAATAATTACTTTCTAAGACCAAGCTCGTTAATAAGGCTACGATATTTCTCAATATCCTTATTTTTAAGGTAGTTAAGAAGACCTCTTCTCTGACCTACCATTTTAAGAAGACCTCTTCTTGAATGATGGTCTTTCTTGTGTGATTTAAGATGCTCTGTAAGAAGGTCGATTCTTGCTGAAAGAAGAGCAATCTGAACCTCTGGAGAACCTGTGTCATTAGGTGTTCTGCCGTATTTAGCAATAATTTCTGCCTTGTTAATCATTTTTGTTTCCTCCTAAAAATACATTTAATATTAGTCCGTCAGCCAAGTATGGGATGGAGAAACCACATGCTGGGCTGCGGAATTACGACTTTTACATTTTATCACATATAAAAACATATTGCAATACAAATATATCAATAACTTAATATCTGTCAGCCCACTTTTTAAATTCATTGGAAGAAAAATATTCCTTTGTAATTGATTTATCTTTTTCAAGCCTTTTAGAAAGCTCTTCAATACCGGAAAACTTCTTTTCTCCCCTTAAGTATTCAAAAAAGTATGTTTTAATATATTTCCCATAAATATCACCGCTGAAACCAAATATATTTGTTTCAACTGTTCTTTCACAACCGTTAACCGTTGGATTTGTACCGACATTTGTCATGCTTATATATGTTTTATCATCAACAAGAGTTTTTGTTGCATAAACTCCGTCGCTTGGGAGCATTTTTTTTATATCCGGCCTTATATTTGCAGTTGGAAAATTCATTTTTCTTCCTATTCTGCGGCCTTGACGCACAAGACCATATACAAAATACGGCTCAGATAAAAGCTCATTTGCAAGCTTTATGTCATGGTTAGATAGAGCCTCTCTTATTCTTGTAGAGCTTACTCTTTTGCCGTAAAGCTCAACAGCCGGAACTTTTATAACTTCAGCACCATATCTTTGGCCTACTTTTTTAAGCAAGTCATAATCACCCTTTGCACCTCTGCCAAAGTGATAATCATACCCCACAACAAGAACACGGCATTTCATTTTCTCAAATATAATTTCAGATGCGAATTTTTCAGGATCAGTTGATGCAAACTCACTTGTAAACGGATACTCAACATATAAATCAATGCCAAGTCTTTCCAGCATCTGCATTTTTTCTTCAGGACTTAAAATAAGCGCCAAGTTTTTCCTGTTGCCGAATAAAAACATCGGATGCGGTGAGAATGAAAAAACCACCGATTTAATATTAAGTTTTTCAGCATACTGTTTTGTTATGCCTATTAAAGCCCTGTGGCCCAAATGAATGCCGTCAAAATTGCCAAGGGTTATAACCGTAGGTGAACTTTGTGTAATTTCCTGATTAATAATATGTTCCATTTTTTTGCACCTTTAAAAAAGAATAGTTATGGGTCTTATTAAAATACAGCGTTTTTCATCATCAAACTCAGTTTTATAAATACCGTTTAATTTTGAAGTACTGTCAAAAGCTATAACCGTTTCCCCGGGATTTATAAAATCGCTTTTTTTATCGAAATAATAGCTGTATATTTTGGCTCCGTTATGCATAAGCTTATCAGCCTTAGGATTTATATATACATGTTTGTAATCCTCAAGTGCTTTTTCCATAGTAATAATAGCCTGTGATAAATCTCCGTTCTTGCTTAATTCCTCAAGC
The DNA here is from genome assembly GCA_944384255.1 of uncultured Clostridia bacterium. Lineage (GTDB taxonomy): Bacteria > Bacillota > Clostridia > Lachnospirales > Anaerotignaceae > Neoanaerotignum_A. The sequence goes on along the minus strand of CALWSS010000127.1, from coordinate 306 downwards.
CTGCTTAATTTAATGCTGTTTTTTATATTAAACTTTCCGCTTCTGGTTCTTGTTAAAGCAGACATATATGCACCACAGCCAAGCTTTTCTCCTATATCAGTCGAAAGAGCCCTTATATATGTTCCCTTAGAGCAGTCAACGGAAATTCTGATTTTGTCTGGAGGCAAAAACTCAATAATCTTTATTTCGTTTATATCAACTTTTCGTGGTTTACGCTCTACTTCCTGACCTTTTCTGACCAGTTCATAAAGCTTTTTTCCGTTTATTTTAATGGCTGAATACATAGGCGGAATTTGCATGTAGCTT
>CALWSS010000126.1 GCA_944384255.1 uncultured Clostridia bacterium | reverse complement strand
CAGTAAAGCGCATGTATTGTGCTGGTATAATGTCTGGAACTGGTGACGGAAAATTCAGTCCTAATGCGTCGTTAACAAGGGAACAGGCTGCTACGATGATAAATAATTTATTTACTTTCTGCAGCAAAGCTCTCCCTACTGCTAATGCTGCATTTGCAGATAATAGTGATATTTCGTCATGGGCGCTTGACAGTGTTGGAAAAGTGCAGGCAGCAGGCATTATGAGTGGTGTGGGAAACAACAGATTTGCACCTAAAGATAATTATACAAGAGAGCAGAGCATTGTAACTGCGTTAAAGGTTTATGAAGTGCTTTTAGGCAAAACTCCTTCAACAGGTTCAGGCAGCGGAACAACATCAACAGGAAGCAACACAAATACAGCACCTTCAACAAACACTACATCAGGAGATTTTAATGCTACATTCCAGAAACTCTATGATGAATTGAAATATTACAATGACTCAATAGAAATTGCAAATGCTACAGAAAGTATGCCGCCGAATACTGATAATTTCCCTGATATAGACAGCAGTTTAAAAAATCAGTTTGCAGGTAAGGAATTGGCTATAGGTTATTTGGAAGCTGCAAGGAAAGAAATGGTTAAAGCGGTATCGTGCTGGATTGATATTGAAATTTACGGCATGATGGGATACACTCAAAGCACATTAACTTCTAGAACAAGAGCCAAGAGAGAAGAAATTCAGCAGCATGTTGATAAAGCCAACGAGTATCTTGACAAGGCTTATTCAGCAGCAAATTAAATTTTGGTATTCTATTAAGTATTTAACTGATAAAACCAATAAAAAACGGTATGTACTATACATACCGTTTTTTTTATGTGTTATTTTGTTAATTTAGACTTTATAAATTTAATTATTTGTATTTCAGGTATATTAATAAATGCAAGTACATAAATCCAGATAATGTTTGCAATTCCTACATTTACTGTTCTAAATGCAGGCTGTAAAAATGGTACAAGTATTACGGCATTTAAAAGAACGAAACCTATTATAAAAGAGCCGTTTAAATATTTATTATTAAACATTTCTTTTTTGAATATAACAGGTCTTTCTGACTTTGAGTTAAAACCATGGAAAAGCCTTGAAAGGCAGAGTGTGGCAAAAGCCATTGTACTTGCGGCCTGTGTACTGATATTAAGGCCCAAATAAAATGCTATAATTGTATTTATACCTATAACAAGGCCTTCTATACCTATACCTAATACAAAGTCTTTTGTCATTATACCTTCATTTTTTGGTCTTGGTTTTTCGTTCATTACATTTTTATTATGTGGGTCAAGACCAAGGGATATTGCCGGAAGGCTATCTGTAAGAAGGTTTATAAACAGCAGGTGAACAGGTTCAAAAGGCACCGGAAGGGACATTAATGAAGCATAAAGCACGGCAAGTATTCCGGCTGTATTGCCTGAAAGAAGAAATTTTATGGATTTTTTGATATTTGCATATACATTTCTTCCGTTTTCTACGGCCTTTACTATTGTTGCAAAGTTATCATCTGTAAGTACCATTGAAGCGGCGTCCTTTGCTACTTCTGTACCTGTTATACCCATTGCTACGCCTATATCGGCTTGTTTTAATGCCGGGGCATCGTTTACTCCGTCGCCTGTCATGGCAACTATACAGTTTTTATTCTGCCATGCTTTTACTATACGGATTTTATGTTCAGGCGAAACTCTGGCATAAACGGCTGTTTTTTCTACAACTTCTTCTAATTCCTTATCACTTAATTTTTCTATTTCGGCACCGTCCATAGCATTTAAGCCGTCTTCATATATGCCGATTTCTTTTGCTATGGCTGTTGCTGTTATTTTATGGTCACCGGTTATCATTACAGGACGGATACCGGCTCTTTTACACATGGCAACGGCTGTTTTTGACTCTTCTCTTGGCGGGTCTATCATTGCTGTAAGGCCTATAAATGTAAGGCCATATTCATCGTCTAATGTCATATTTTCAGGGTCAAAGCCGTCTGGTGCTTTTTTATAGGCATAGGACAAAACTCTTAAGCCGTTTGACGAAAATTCCATATTGGCTTTTATAATTTCGTCTACATCGTTTTTGGTTATTTCTCTATCAGCGCCATGGGAATATATATTTTTAACTCTATTGCAAATTATGTCGGTAGCACCTTTTGTTATTATATAAATTCCGTCGTCATACTTAACAGCTACAGTCATAAGTTTTCTGTCGGAATCGAAAGGTATTTCGCCTACACGAGGGTGAATTTTTCTTTCTTCCTCGAAATTATAGCCGGCTTTTGATGCAAAATTAATAAGTGCTGTTTCTGTTGGGTCGCCTATTTCAATGCCTTCTTTTATTGTGGAGTCGTTACAAAGACAGCAGGCATCTATAAGTTTTTCAAAGCTTTCATTTTTTACAACATCATTTACTGAAATTATATTTCCGTCTGAAAAGTAATTCATTACGGTCATTTTATTTTGTGTAAGAGTACCTGTTTTATCGGAACAGATAATTGAAACACTGCCTAAGCCTTCTACTGCCTGGAGTTTTCTGATAATGGCATGCTCTTTTGCCATTTTCTGTGTACTGAAGGCAAGAACTATTGTTACTATTGAGCTTAAAGCCTCCGGTATTGCAGCTACGGCAAGAGCCACTGCAAACATAAATGCGTTTATAATGCCATTACCCTGATAAACACTAAGGGCAAACAAAAGGGCACAGATTATAAGTATTATTATAGCCAGTTTTTTACCGAATTTATTTAATGAAACCTGAAGCGGTGTTTCTTTTTCTTTAGCGCTATTTAAGAGAGATGCTATTTTTCCGACTTCGGTATTCATACCTGTACCGGTTACTATAAATTTTCCTCGGCCGTATGTTACAAAGCTTCCTGAGTGAACCATATTAAGTCTATCGCCAATACCTGCTTCATGGTCTATTGTATCAATATTTTTTTCAACACTGACGCTTTCACCTGTAAGGGCACTTTCGTTAATTTGTAGTGCTGCCGTTTCAAAAAGGCGGCCATCGGCACAGACAAAGTCGCCGGCTTCAAGTACAACTACATCGCCCGGAAGTATATCTTTTGAAGAAACTACGCCTATTTGGCCGTCACGGATAACTTTTGCCTCAGGTGTGGACATTTCTTTAAGGCTGTTTAATGAAGACTCTGCCTTTTTCTGCTGTACTGTACCCAGTATGGCGTTACCTGTTATTACGGCTATAATTACTACTGCGCTTTCCAAGTCGCCAAGAACGGCGGAGACTATGGCGGCGGCTATAAGTATGATTACAAGAAAAT
>CALWSS010000125.1 GCA_944384255.1 uncultured Clostridia bacterium | reverse complement strand
GAAGGCCTTCTTCTTCAAGTATTTCAGCTGTCCAAACAGCAGCTTTTGCAACTACCTGAGTACAGCCGTTAGGGCCATGACCGCCGTTAGCTAAGAACTGAGCTTTTTCTTCAGGTATGTACATTTTATATGATTTTCCGTAAAGTTTCTTTTGGATTTCAGAACAAGCAAATGAGCCGTATTCTTTTTCAAATCTCTCTAAAACTTTCCTTGCTATCATAGTTGATTTATCTTTGTTAGCAAGGCCTTCAGGAGTTCCGAAATTTTCAAAATCACGGCCAAGGAATGAGCCTATGGCAAGTATTGCGCCTGTGCAGGCACCGCAAGTATTTCCGCTTGCTGCAATTCCGCCTGCCATTGCTGTTGCAGCCTTAAATGTGTCTTCTCCAACATGGCCAAGGTTTGTTTTAATTGAGCCAAGTACACACTGACAGCATCCGCCATAGCTTTCCTCGTATTTATAGCCTGTGTCGTATAATTTTTGCTTAAGTTCTTCGTTTAACATGCTTTCATACCTCCAAAACTGTTAGAATAATAAATAAAAAAGCCTTGACATCAAGGCAATATAATGATATGCTTATGAGAGCTCAGTCAGAAGGGCACAAATACCCACCTAACCATGCTGTTAGTATAGCACATTGGTCTGTGGAATACAACAGAAAAAATTTTTATGTAAAAAGTGCTTTAAAAAGTACAGAATTTTTATATTAAAATAAATTTTTTTATGTAAAATTTTTACAAAATTTCCAAAAAAACTTAAAAAAAACCTAAAAACAGACGACTTTTGTTTTATTGCTGATCAAAGGCAGTACAAACAAAGGTCTCAATTTGTTTGTGGGAGAAATTTTGTTTTTATCATAGTTTTTCAAATAAATCAAGGAGTGAGTAAAGCCATGAAGAAAAACAGAATCCATACTGTCAGAATGGGCGACAGTGTGAGAAAAAGCTACTCTACAATCAAAGAAGTGCTTGAAATGCCTAATTTGATTGAAGTGCAGAAGGACAGCTACAAGTGGTTTCTTGAAGAAGGGCTGAAAGAAGCATTTGAGGATATTTCACCTATTACCGATTTCAGCGGTAACCTTGTTTTGGAGTTCACTGATTTTTCTCTTGACGATGAGCCTAAGTATTCTATTGAAGAATGCAAGGAAAGAGACGCTACTTATGCGGCTCCGCTTAAAATCAAGGCAAGACTTAACAACAAAGAGCTTGACGAGATTAAAGAGCAGGAACTCTTTATGGGCGATTTCCCGCTTATGACAGATACAGGCACATTTGTTATTAACGGTGCCGAACGTGTTATAGTAAGCCAGCTTGTGCGTTCACCTGGAATTTATTATGCTTCAGACTTTGATAAGGTAGGCAAAAAGCTTTTATCAGCTACTGTTATACCTAACAGAGGCGCATGGCTTGAATATGAGACAGACTCCAACGATGTATTTTATGTTCGTGTAGACAGAACAAGAAAAGTTCCTGTTACAGTTCTTATAAGAGCACTTGGCGTAGGAAGCGACAGTGAAATTATTGAGCTTTTCGGAGACGAGCCTAAAATTACAGCTACTATAGAAAAAGACCCAAGCAAATCAAGAGAAGAAGGCCTTATTGAGATTTATAAAAAACTCCGTCCGGGTGAGCCGCCTACAGTAGACAGCTCCAGTTCTCTTTTAAACGGTATGTTCTTTGACCCTAAGAGATACGACCTTGCTAAAGTAGGACGTTATAAATTCAATAAAAAACTTGCTCTCAGAAACCGTATAAACGGCGCTGTTTTATCTGAAGATGTTATTGATCCGCTTACAGGCGAGGTTATAGCAGAAAAAGGCCAGAGACTTGATATGGGTCTTTGCGATGAAATTCAGGACAGCGGTGCAGGTTATGTATTTATTGAATCCCCTGAGGAAGAAAGAACAAAGAAAATTCTTACAAACCTTGCTGTTTCTCTTGATCCGTTTATTGCAGAATACGGCCTTAGTGCAACTGAGCTTGGAATTAAAGAAAAAGTTTACTTCCCAGAGCTTAAAAATATACTTGATGAATTTAGCACTAAAGAAGAAATTGCTGCCGCTATTAAAGACAGAAAGCATCTTCTTGTGCCTAAGCATATAACATTTGAAGACATTATGGCTTCTATTAACTATGTAATGCACCTTGATTCTGGTTACGGCAATGTGGACGACATCGACCACTTAGGAAACAGACGTATCCGTTCTGTAGGAGAGCTTTTACAAAACCAGTTCCGTATTGGTCTTTCAAGAATGGAAAGAGTTGTTCGTGAAAGAATGACTATTCAGGACCTTGACATAGTTACACCACAGGCACTTATAAACGTAAGACCTGTTACAGCAGCCATTAAAGAGTTCTTTGGAAGCAGCCAGCTTTCTCAGTTTATGGACCAGAACAACCCGCTTTCAGAGCTTACTCATAAGAGAAGACTTTCAGCCCTTGGTCCTGGCGGTCTTTCAAGAGAAAGAGCCGGATTCGAAGTTCGTGACGTTCATCACTCACATTACGGCAGAATGTGTCCTATAGAGACACCTGAAGGCCCTAACATCGGTCTTATTAACTCCCTTGCTACATTTGCAAGAATTAATGAGTACGGATTTATTGAGGCTCCGTACAGAATTGTTGATAAAACAGGCGACCAGCCAAGAGTTACAGATGAATATATTTATGTAACAGCTGATGAAGAGGAAAACTATAACGTAGCACAGGCTAATGAGCCTCTTGACGAAAACGGTTATTTCCT
>CALWSS010000124.1 GCA_944384255.1 uncultured Clostridia bacterium | reverse complement strand
TTGTAATTGGCAAAATTGAGGACGGATTATCCGTTGTTCACTCCAAACGTTCCCTTTTGGGTATGTGGAAGTTAGGAGAAGGCTTTGTAACAGGTTATTGGAAAATAACTGATGATGTAGAAGCGGCCTATGCTCCAAAATTCAGCCTTGTTTACGGAAAAGTTAAAAATAAAGATATTAAAACTGTTGAAACAGCAGCAGCACAGGTAAAAGACGGAGAACTGAAAATATTGGAAAAAGTAAAGTGTAATGTAGATAATGACGGTTTCTTTTATGCCGATACAGGAGATTATTATTCGGAAGATGAAAATATTTTTTTCAGAATAGCCTATATTTACGGGTTTGACGAAAACGGGACTTTGATTTATAGTTATGAATACTGATATAAAAATTCCGGAGATGATATTTTGAAAGAGCCTTTATCTTTATACATTCACATTCCGTTTTGTGTTAAAAAATGCCTGTACTGCGATTTTCCGTCATACAGCGGTATGGAAAGCATACACAGTGAATATGTTAAAAAGCTTTGCAGTGAAATAGAGGAAGGTGCTTATGTTTACAGCGGATATGATATAAAATCCGTATTTATAGGCGGCGGCACGCCTACTGTTTTATCAAGCCATGATTTGGGAAAGATTATGGATACTGTATTAAATAAATACGACGTCAGCAGTAATGCCGAAATTACATGTGAGGCCAACCCGGGAACACTGGATTTTAAAAAGCTAAACGAAATGCATTCTATGGAGATTAACCGTTTAAGCATGGGTGTTCAGGCATGGCAGGACGATATTTTAAAATCTCTTGGCAGAATACACAACAGGGAAACATTTGTAAATGATGTGGCCATGGCAAAAGACGCCGGATTTAAAAATATAAACTGTGATTTAATGTTTGCTCTTCCCGGCCAGACAATGGATAACTGGCAGGAAACACTGGAAAAAGTAACTGATTTGAATGTTCAGCACATATCGGCTTACAGCCTTATTATAGAGGAAGGAACACCTTTTTATGACATGCAAAAAAGCGGCACTTTAAGAGCTGTTGACGATGAAACAGACAGAAAAATGTATTCTCTTGCAAAAGAAATATTAAGCGATAGGGGGTACAAGCAGTATGAAATAAGCAATTTTGCCAAGGAAGGCTTTGAAAGCTATCACAACAGTGTTTACTGGAAAACAATGGAGTATGCCGGTTTTGGGTTAGGTGCTCATTCTTATTTTAACGGCAAAAGGTACCACAACACTTATGATATGAAAAAATATTTAAACAGCTTAAAATTTGACAATATAAAGGAAGAAACAGAAATTCTTACTGAAAATGACAAAATAAGCGAGTTTATGTTTATGGGTCTTAGAATGACTAAAGGAATAAGTGAAAATGAGTTTGAAAAGCGTTTTAAAACATCTGTTGACAGTGTTTATAAAAAACAGATAGATGAGCTTATTGACGAAAAACTTATTATAAGGAAGGAAGGCCGTATATATCTTACAGATTACGGTACGGACATAAGTAATTTTGTCTTTGAGAAATTTTTGATTTAATATGCTTTAAAAGGTTTATTTTTTAAAAACAGGAGTATAATTATATAATGTAGCAAATAAACGCCGGCACAAATGTTTTAAAACATGCCGGCATTATATTTTTAATAAAATTTGTAATAAAATAATAAAAAAATTAAAAAATATACTTGACACTTTGAAAGATAGGTGTTATCTTATAAGCATGAATTAGCACTCGGTTAAGGTGAGTGCTAACAGAAAGGAAGATGCTGGGATGGCACTTGATGAAAGAAAACTTAAAATCCTTCAGGCGATTATCACAGACTATATCGCTACGGCGGAGCCTGTAGGCTCAAGGACTATAGCCAAAAAATATGACCTCGGCATCAGCTCTGCTACTATAAGAAATGAAATGAGCGACCTTGAGGAAATGGGCTTTATTATTCAGCCTCATGCTTCAAGCGGCAGGATACCGTCTGATTTGGGATACAGGCTTTATGTTGATAAAATATTACGTCGGCAGAAGCTTGGAGATGAAGATAAGAAAATTGTTAACACAATGATTAACCGCAATGTTAACCAAATACAATATCTTATGGATGAAACTGCAAGGCTTATTTCCAAAATGACTAACTACACGGCTATATTTTCAGAACCGGTAGTTAAAAACACAAAGATTAACAAAATAAGGTTTATGTCCCTTAACGATACGGACCTTATGATTATATTAGCCGCAGAGGGCAATGTAATAAGAAACAAAATTGTTTCGGTTAACTATATGCCTGATGAAGATACGCTTTATAAGCTTTCCACTGTTGTTACCGACTTAATGCATGGAATAATAATAGAAAATATTGGTCAGGACATTGTAGATAAGCTTTACAGCGAACTTAACGGTTATGATGAGATTGCTTCATTAATAATGAGTTTTATTGACGAGCTTTCAAAATCATCTGGAATGGGTAAACTTCATTTCAGCGGTACAAATAATATACTGGCTTTTCCTGAATTCAGTGATGTTGAAAAAGCCAAGTCATTATTTAAAACCCTTGAAAAAACAGATTCTCTTACAAACTTACTTTCGGATAATAAAGGTGGAGACTTACAGATATATATAGGAAACGAAACGGGTATTGAGGAAATGAAGGACTGCAGTATTGTTACTACAACTTATGAGTTTGGTGACAATATTACAGGCACAATAGGAATTTTAGGCCCGACAAGAATGGACTATTCTCAGGTAGTTTCGGTTTTAAGCTCTATGGTTGAAAATATAGAAGGTGTTTTAAACAACCTTGAGGACAAGAAAAAAGACGATTCCTGATATATAAGAAAGGAAAATGGAAATGGAAGAAAACAAAGAAAAAGAATTAGACGAAGAAGTTATAAACGAGTCTATAAATGAGGCAGTAGACAATTCCGTTGAGCCTTGCGGCGATGAAGCGGCAGATGAAGAAACAAAAGAAAACAAAGAGCTTACGGATGCCAAAGCCAAAGCAGATGAATATCTTGATAAGTATCAAAGATTAATGGCTGAGTTTTATAACTTCCGTGAAAGAACAAGCAAAGAAAAAGCCGCAATGTACGACGACGGTGTTAGGGACACGGTAGAAAAGATACTGCCTGTTGTTGATAACCTTGAACGTGCCGTTGCCGCACAGAAAAACAAAACCGAAGCAGATGAAAGCTTTATAAAAGGTGTTGACATGATACTTAAACAGTTCAAAGAAACACTTAAAGCTTTAGGTGTTGAAGAAATACCGGCAGTAGGTGAAAAGTTTAATCCTCAGCTTCATTCGGCTGTAAGCCATATTGAAGATGAGAATTTTGAAGAAAATACAGTGTCTATAGAAATGCTTAAGGGTTATACCCACAAAGGCAAAGTTATAAGACACAGTATGGTTCAAGTAGCAAACTAAGTTTTATTTGATTATATATTTAATTTTTGATTTAATTAGGAGGAATATATTATGGGAAAAGTAATAGGAATTGACCTTGGAACAACTAACTCTTGTGTATCAGTAATGGAAGGCGGACAGCCTGTTGTTATAGTAAACTCAGACGGTGCAAGAACAACTCCTTCAGTTGTTGGTTTTGCAAAAACAGGTGAAAGACTTATTGGTGAAGCCGCTAAAAGACAGGCAATTACAAACCCTGACAATACTATAAGTTCAATTAAACGTCACATGGGTGAAAGCTATAAAGTAACTATAGACGGTAAAAGCTATTCTCCACAGGAAATTTCAGCTATGATTCTTCAGAAACTTAAAGCTGATGCTGAAAGCTATCTTGGTGAGAAAGTTACAGAGGCTGTTATTACAGTACCTGCTTACTTCTCAGACTCACAGAGACAGGCAACAAAAGATGCCGGCAAAATTGCAGGTCTTGATGTAAAACGTATTATTAACGAGCCTACAGCAGCTGCCCTTGCTTATGGCCTTGATAACGGTTCAGAGCAGAAAATAATGGTTTACGACTTAGGCGGCGGTACATTCGATGTTTCAGTTATTGAAATCGGTGACGGCGTTATTGAAGTTCTTGCTACAAGCGGTGATACACACCTTGGCGGCGATGACTTCGACCAGAGAATTATGGATTACCTTGTTTCTGAGTTCAAGAAAACAGAAGGTATGGACTTAAGAAACGATAAAATGGCTATGCAGAGAATTAAAGAAGCTGCAGAAAAAGCTAAAAAAGACCTTTCTACAGTAACAACTACAAACATCAACCTTCCTTTCATTACTATGAATCAGGACGGACCAAAACACCTTGATATAACTCTTTCAAGAGCTAAATTTGATGAACTTACAGCAGACCTTGTTGATAAAACAATGGGACCTGTTAACACAGCTTTAAACGATGCAGGCCTTAAAGCAAGCGACCTTGACAAAGTTCTTCTTGTAGGTGGTTCAACAAGAATTATAGCTGTTCAGGAAGCTGTTAAGAAGATTACAGGCAAAGAGCCATTTAAAGGCATCAACCCTGATGAGTGTGTTTCAATCGGTGCAGCTATTCAGGGCGGCAAGATTTCAGGCGATTCAAGTGCCAGCGACATTATGCTTCTTGATGTTACACCGCTTTCACTTTCAATCGAAACTCTTGGTGGTGTAGCTACAAAGATTGTTGAGAAAAACACAGCTATACCTACAACAAAGAAACAGATTTTCTCTACAGCAGAAGATAACCAGTCAGCTGTTGATATCCGTGTTGTACAGGGTGAAAGACCACTTGCTAAAGACAATAAAGAGCTTGGTATGTTCAGACTTGACGGTATAGCTCCAGCAAGAAGAGGCGTTCCACAGATTGAAGTTACATTCGATATTGATGCCAACGGTATTGTTCATGTTTCAGCTAAAGACCTTGGCACAGGCAAAGAGCAGTCAATAACAATTACAGCAAGCACAAACCTTAGTGATGAAGAAATTGACAAGGCTGTTAGAGAGGCTGAGCAGTTTGCTGAAGCTGATAAGAAACGTAAAGAAGCTATTGATGCTAAAAACGGTGCTGACTCAATTATATTCCAGACAGAAAAAACTCTTTCTGAGCTTGAAGGCAAGATTGATGATTCTGAAAAGAGCGAAATCGAGGCAGAGCTTAACAAACTTAAAGACCTTGTAAAAGATATGAAGGTAGAAGACATGACAGATACAGATGTAGCAAATATTAAATCAGCTACAGATGAACTTACTCAGAAATTCTACAAGATTTCCGAAAAACTTTATCAGCAGAATGCACAGGCAAACGGTGCAAATGGTGCTCCACAGGGTGGCAACGATGATGTAGTTGACGGAAACGCTAAGGAAATCTAATTTTGCAAAATAATATAGGGGCAGGGATTTTCTTCCTGCCCTTTATGATGTTAAAAGTTGGTTATTGTAAAAGCTTCGGCTTTTTAAACAGGCGGTGAGTTAAATTGGCAGATAAAAGAGATTATTACGAGGTCCTTGGTATTGACAAGAACGCCTCTGAAAGTGAAATAAAACGTGCATACAGAAAAATGGCTAAAAAATATCACCCTGATAACAACCCGGGGGATAAAAAAGCCGAAGAAATGATGAAAGAAGTAAATGAAGCCTATGAGGTTCTTTCAAATCCTGAAAAGAAATCGGCTTACGACCAGTTTGGTCATGCCGCTTTTGAACAAGGCGGGGGAGCTGGAGCCGGCGGTTTTGGCGGCTTTGGCGGTTTCGGTGGCTTTGGTTCCGGCGGTATGGAATTTGACATGGGCGATATTTTCGGCAGTATGTTCGGCGGTGGCTTTGGCGGTCGCTCTGCAAAAAGAAACGGCCCTCAAAGAGGCAGTGATGTTTCAGTAAGTATCCAGATTTCATTTGAAGAAGCTATATTCGGCACAAAGAAAGAAATCCAGATTAATGTAACTGATAAATGTGATACATGCGGCGGCAGTGGTGCAAAACCTGGCACAGGAACCGAAACATGCCACAAATGTAACGGTACCGGACAGGAAAGAGTTGTTCAGAACTCTATATTCGGCCAAATGGCAACAATCAGAACATGTTCGGCCTGTCACGGTACAGGTAAAGTTATAAAAGACCCTTGCAATGTATGCCATGGTACAGGTACAGTAAGAAAGTCTAAGAAGTTTGAAGTTAACATACCTAAGGGTATTGATAACGGCCAGACAATACGACTTGCCGGAAAAGGCGAAGCCGGTACAAACGGCGGCGGCTATGGCGATTTAATGGTTACTGTATATATTAAGCCGGACAGATATTTTGTAAGAAAAGGCATGGATATATACTGTGATGTGCCTATTACTTTTGTTCAGGCTATACTTGGTGACGAAATAACGGTAAAAACTATAGACGGTGAGCAGAAGCTTACAATTAAGCCTGGTACTCAGCCGGATACTATAGCTACAATTAAAGGCGTAGGTGTGCCTAACCTTAGAAACCCTAACCAAAGAGGAAACCAGATTATGACTCTTAAGGTTAAGATCCCTACTGATGTAACACCAAAGCAGAAGGAGCTTTTAAAAAGCTTTTACGGCGGTGGAACAAGCAGTGAGAAAAAAGAGGGCTTCTTTGATAAATTGAAAAAAGACTTTAAAGGCGAATAATCCTTTTTTATAAATAAATTTGTATGCAGACCGGCATTTGTTGCCGGCCTGTTTTAATGTGAAGAATAAAAGTTTTGATATAAAGCAATACTTTTGTGTAAATAATAAATTCTATATTTAAATAAAAATCAATGATGTTAAAACATCGGACAAGTTATGAAATGGTTATGAAAAAGTTAAAAAAAGTTAGAAAAAGTTAGAAAAATAAGTAAAATAATTATTGACTTATGGTATTTGTTCTGCTATACTATTTCAGGTAACAAAGTAGAGCATCCGCTTCTCACCTTACGGCAAAAGGTCAGTAAGGTTAATACATTTTCCTTTTTATCGGGTTTTTGTGTATGCGTAAGTGGATAGTCTCTATCCACTTTTTTTATTGATTTTAGGAGGTGCTGAGCTATTATTGAGTTAATGATAAACGAGCAAATTAGAGACAAGGAAGTACGTCTTATAGACCAAGAAGGCAATCAGGTTGGTATTGTATCATCAAAGGAAGCACAGAAACTGGCAGATGAAGCTAAGCTTGACTTAGTTAAAATAGCGCCTAACGCAAAACCGCCAGTATGCCGTATAATGGATTATGGAAAGTACCGTTTTGATATGGCTAAAAAGGAAAAGGAAGCCAAGAAAAAACAGAAGGTTATCGATATTAAAGAATTACGCTTGTCTCCAAATATCGACACTCATGATGTTCAGGTTAAGGTTAAAAAGGCTATAGAGTTTCTTAAAGACGGCGACAAAGTAAAAGTAAGCATCAGATTCAGAGGCCGTGAGATTGGCCATTCCAAAACAGCCGTTACAATACTTGAGGATTTTGCATCCCAGATTTCGGAATTTGGTGTTGTTGACAAAGCACCTAAAATGGAAGCAAAAAGCCTTGTTATGTTCCTTGCTCCTAAAGCATGATTTTAAATTTTAAGTTGTTGTTTATATAAGGAGGAAATTATAATGCCTAAGTTAAAGACAAAAAAAGCAGTTTCTAAACGTTTTAAAGTTACAGGTTCAGGCCAGCTTAAAAGACATAAAGCTAACACTCAGCATATTCTTGGTAAAAAATCAACTAAGAGAAAGAGAAACTTAAGAAAAGCAACTTTAACAGATGCTACAGTTCTTACAAGCTACAAAAAGAAATTATTACCTTACGCTTAATTACCGGGAATTGATAGGAGGAGTTATACAATGGCAAGAGTAAAAGGTGCGCTTAACGCAAGAAAAAGACATAAAAAAGTTCTTAAACTGGCTAGAGGTTATCGTGGTGCCAGATCAAAACAGTATAGAGTAGCTAAACAGTCTGTAATGAAAGCTTTAGCTTATTCTTTCGCAGGCAGAAAACAGACTAAGAGAGAATACAGAAGCCTTTGGATTACAAGAATTAACGCTGCAGCAAGAGCCAACAGTATTTCTTACAGCCAGCTTATGCACGGCTTAAAGCTTGCAGGTATCAATGTAAACAGAAAAATGCTTGCTGACCTCGCTATTAGTGATGCAGCTGGCTTTACAAAGCTTGTTGATGCCGCAAAAGCAAAATTAAACTAATTGTTGTTTGAGTATATTAGATTAGGAGGAAATACAAGTGGCAAACATTAAATCTGCAAAAAAGAGAGTAAAAGTTATCGCTAAAAAAGCGTTAAGAAATAAAATGGTTAAATCAAGCACAAAAACAGCTATTAAGAAAGTAATGGTAGCTGTTGAGGCTAAAGATAAAGCTGCTGCTCAGGCTGCTCTTACACCAGCTATATCAGCTATTGATAAAGCTTACACAAAGGGTATTTTCCACAAAAACGCAGCTGCAAGAAAGAAATCAAGCCTTACAAGACTTGTAAACGGACTTTAATTGTAACTTATGCCAAGGTTTAAATGCCTTGGCTTTTTTTATGCAACTTTTACAGCCTGTACAAATAAGGCTTTTAAAATTAAACCAAATGTTGAATTATATTTTTAATTAACGGGATTTTGATAGAATTTAAAATCAATTTGGGTTTTAAAAAGTATAAGAAGTATAAGAAGTATAAGAACTATAAGAAAAGAAATTAGAGAATATTTTTGGAAATGATATGTTTTGATTAATAAAAACTCTATGTATGCCGGAGGGCTTTTTGCCTTCGGCTTTTTTATTACCATTTTTGATTTCTGAGTTTAAGAAGTGCTTTTTTCTCTATGCGTGATACATAAGAACGTGAAATATTGAGCATTTTGGCTATTTCCCTTTGAGTCATTTCTTTTTGCCCGTTAAGGCCATATCTGAGGCTTATAATGAGCTTTTCACGTCCGTTAAGGGCTGCTGATATGTTTCTGTATAGTATTTTAAGCTGCATGTTGGTTTCGGCTCTCTGGGCAATGTCGCAGTCATCAGCAGGTATTGTTTCCATAACAGTAATCTCGTTACCGTCTTTATCTTTGCTTACAGGCTCCTGAAGAAATACATCTCCGGCTGATTTTTTGCAATATCTTAAATACATTAATATTTCGTTGTCTATACATCGTGCAGCATAGGTGGCAAGGCGGGTTTTTCGCGAGTTGTCATAAGAGGAAATTCCTTTTATAAGACCGATTGTGCCTATTGAAATCAGGTCGTCATTTTCTATTCCACTGGAGGCGTATTTTTTGGCTACATGTGCTACAAGCCTTAAATTACGTTCTATTAATACTCTTTTTGCTTCTTTATCTCCATTAAAATAGTCTTTTAAATATTTCTCTTCTTCTTCAGCACTTAATGGTTTTTGAAATGCTCCACTGCAACCTAATGAGAACAACAAAATAAAAGATAATATAAGACCTGTCAGAAGAATTCCCCCTTAAAAACAGAAGATTACATATAATATTCAAAACAGTGTCCCAATGTGTTTGTCTTTGAATAAATTTATTTTTAAGGGCAAGACTATTTTTAAAATACAGCTTTTGGAGGCGGAACAATGAAAAATATAGCCAATATCCGTACAGACCTTGCCCTTGAGGCAAGAGAGGCACTTACAACCGATAAGGAGCCAGATATAGACGGTGTAATATATAAAACAGAAAAAGACGATATAATGGAAATTACAACGGTGGATATAGAAAACGAAACAGGAAGTCAAACCATGGGTAAGCCGGTTGGAACTTATATAACCATAGAGTCGGAATATATGCGTGATAATGACATACGGGCTCAAAAGAAAATAACAGAGGCACTTTCTCAAAAACTTGGAGAGCTGATTAAACCTGAAAAGAATAAAAAAGCCCTTATAGTAGGCCTTGGCAACTGGAATGTTACTCCGGATGCTTTAGGCCCTAAAGTTGTAAACAGAATACTTGTAACACGGCATATATTAGAGAGCATACCGGAAGACATACGTGATTCAGTAGGTAATGTAGCGGCTGTTTCCCCGGGTGTATTAGGCATAACAGGCATTGAAACAGCGGAAATTATAAAGGGCATAACCCAAAGAGTAAAGCCGGATGTTATTATAGCTATAGACGCTTTGGCAGCCAGAAGTGTAAGCCGTATAAACTCCACCATACAGCTTTCAGATACAGGCATAAGCCCGGGTGCAGGAATAGGCAACTGTAGAACTCCTTTAAATGAAGAAACTATGGGAGTGCCTGTTATAGCTGTGGGAGTACCTACTGTAGTAGATGCCGCAACACTTGTAAATGATACATTTGACGGTATTTTAACTTCAATGCTTGAAAAAAACGGCTACGAGAGCCAAACAGCTAAAAGCATTAAGCATATTTGTGATGAAGATAAGTTTGATGATATTCTTTCTGCTCTTGAACCATATTCCGGCAACATGTTTGTAACTCCAAAGGAAGTAGATGCAGTTATAGAGCGTCTTTCTGACATAATAGCCAATGCCGTAAATATGGTTTTGCACCCGGTAATTGATATTGAAGATGTTAAAAATTTCTCATTTTGAGCCTTAAACTGCATTAATATTCCAAAACTGAAAATAAGTAAAAACGTGGATTTTTGATATATCAGCACAAATAATAATTAAATTAACTGTATTTTATTGTATAATTTTTTTTGTTTTTAATGCCTGTTGCTAAAACACTCTTGACATGATTGTTGAAAGGATATAATATAATAAGAGCGGCTTTATGCCTGCTTAATGTGTACTTTGAAAATTTTATAAGGGGGTGTTTCCGATACTTTATATTGTTATTGGAGCGGTTATTGGAATACTTCTTGGCTTAGTAATAGGCATTAACTATAGAAAACGCATTGCGGAAGCTAAAATTGGTGTTGCTGAAGACAAAGCAGAAAAAATAGTTGAAGATGCTAAAAAAGAAGCAGAAAACCAAAAGAAAGAAATTCTGCTTGAAGCTAAGGAAGAAAGTATAAAAACCAAAAACGAACTTGAACGAGAAGTAAGGGAAAGACGTAATGAACTTTCAAGAACTGAAAGACGACTTGTGCAGAAGGAGGAAACTCTTGACCGCAAAGCTGATTCTTACGAAAAGAAAGAGGAACAGCTTAACAAGAAAATGGAAGAACTTGAAAGTCAGAAGGCAGAAGTTGAGGTTCTTCACACTAAACAGATTGAAGAACTTGAAAGAATTTCAGGCCTTACAAGAGAAGAAGCCAAAAACTATTTGCTTAATATTATAGAAAATGATGTTAAGCATGAAGCCGCTATTATGGTTAGAGAAATAGAGGCTAAGGCTAAAATGGACGCTGACAAAAAGTCTAAGGAAATTGTGGCAAATGCTATACAAAGATGTGCTGTTGACCACGTAACCGAAACTACAGTTTCAGTTGTTCAGCTGCCTAATGATGAAATGAAGGGAAGAATTATAGGCCGTGAGGGCAGAAATATACGTGCCCTTGAAACACTTACCGGTATTGACTTAATTATAGACGATACACCGGAGGCTGTTATACTTTCCGGCTTTGACCCTGTAAGACGTGAAATAGCAAGAATAGCCCTTGAAAAACTTATCGTTGACGGCCGTGTTCATCCGTCACGCATTGAGGAAATGGTTGAAAAGGCCAAAAAAGAAGTTGAGGTTATTATACGTGAAGAAGGCGAGGCAGCTACATTTGAAACAGGTGTTAACGGCCTGCATCCAGAGATAGTTCGCCTTTTAGGTAAGCTTAAATATAGGACAAGCTATGGACAAAATGTACTTAAACACTCAATAGAGGTTTCACATTTAGCCGGTATTATGGCAGCAGAGCTTGGTGTAGATGTTAATACAGCTAAAAGAGCCGGCTTGCTTCATGACATAGGAAAGAGCATTGACCATGAGGTTGAAGGCTCTCATGTTAGCATTGGCGTAAGCTTACTTAAAAAACACAGAGAATCTGATATAATTATTAACGCCGTTGAAGCTCATCACGGTGATGTTGACCCTCAGTCTATTGTTGCCGTTCTTGTTCAGGCGGCTGACGCTATTTCAGCGGCAAGACCGGGAGCAAGACGTGAAACTCTTGAAAGCTATATCAAGAGGCTTGAAAAGCTTGAGGAAATCGGCGACAGCTTCAAAGGTGTTGAAAAATCTTTTGCTATACAGGCCGGCCGTGAGTTAAGAATAATTGTTATACCTGAAGAGGTAGGCGATGATAATCTTACTCTTTTGGCAAGGGATATAGCTAAGAGAATAGAAGATGAGCTTGAGTATCCGGGCCAAATTAAAGTAAGCCTTATTAGGGAAACAAGAGCTACAGAATACGCTAAATAAATTAAAAGCAGGACTTAGTCTCCTGCTTTTTTTCATGTCTAAAATGAGGCATTAATTGACAGAAAATTCAGTATATATTATAATCATCTAAAAAGCTGAGTTATTACTTGTTTTCTAAAGATTAGGGGGGTATTTATGGCATGGGATGATGTTGCTGGCAAAGCTGAAGGTAATGAAAATGAAAAATATATTGTTATTCAAGTGACACTTACTGAAAAGTTTCTTGGAACAGGTTCAGGAGTTGCAAGTCTTACAAATTTACAAAACGAAATTAATAAGCAGGCTGCCAAAGGCTATCGTTTACATACTATTACTACTACATCTTCTGGCTCAAAAGGCTTTTTGGGCGGAGACAAAATTCAGGCAACTATGGTTTTTGAAAGAATTGATTAAGTTTGAACATATAAAAAGCACTTGTGCAATAACAAGTGCTTTTTATATGTTTTAAAATCTATGCTGTATGAGTTGATAAAAAAGCCTTTTGATTATGCCATGGAACAAACGCTCACTTATATTTTTATATTCTAACTAATATGTCGTCAGTTGGCTGTAATGAGCAATCAAAGGAAAATTCATTATAACAAGTCTTAATAATAAATAAGCTGGTTTACTTTTCCATTTTGTCATCATCTGTTATAAAGTGCCCCGTAGACGGTATTTTTGTTGTACGGTAAAACTCTATGTTCTGGCTCTTAAACTCATCGGCAGGCATTACATTTGTAATGGAGCTGTTCTTTTTAAGGGTATAAAGCTGTATGCCGCCGGAAGTTTTTGTAGCACTTATTGGAATAAGTGATGTATTAAAAAGACAGGCTTTGTCATCATCTCTTGTTAATACAAAATCAGTGTCTTCACTTAAAAACGTCATAAATATAAGACGTGACTTTGAGGAGTAGGCGTTTATAAGGCGCTTTCTGTTTGTTTTGGTTTTGTAAGCTTCAAGAGGTATTTTAACTGCTTTGCCGTTTTCAAAAACAAGAAACATTAACCCTGAATAGTCGGTTGTTGATGTAACAAAAAGTATTTTCTCATTTTCTTCCATATCCAGCATGTTCGGCAGATAATCACCAAGAGAGCTTGCCTTTGAGTCCTGAACATCGCTTAATTTGAGCTTATAAACATTAAACATATCAGAGAAGAATAAAAGCTCGGCTTTGTTTGTGCTTTCTTCTTCAATAATTATTTTGTCGTCTTCCTTAAGCTTGTGTTCTCCGGCTGTTCTTAATGAAACAAGGTTAATTTTCTTAAAATAGTTCTGTTCTGTAAGGAATATTTTAAGAGCATAGTCCTCAATAAGGTTTTCTTCCGGTATTTCCTTAACTTCTTCAGCGTCTATAATCTCGGTTTTTCTCTCCATGCCGTACTTTTTGGCTACTGCCTTAAGCTGTGAACATATAATATTTTTTATTTTACGATCACTATTAAGTGTGTCGTTAAGGTCTTTAAGCTCTTTTTCAAGGTCACCAAGCTCTTTTGTACGGTTTAAAATATATTCACGGTTGATATTTCTAAGCTTAATTTCGGCTATATATTCAGCCTGCTTTTCGTCTATATCAAAGCCTGACATAAGGTTTGGCACAACGTCTTTTTCAAGCTCTGTATGGCGAATTATGGCTATGGCTTTATCTATATCAGCCAGTATTTTTTCAAGACCCTGCAAAAGATGAAGTTTTGCACCTTTCTTTTCTATATCGTAAGCTATCTGGCCTTTTATTGATTTAATTCTGAAATTTTTCCAGTTTTCCAATATTTCGGCAATACCCATTGTTTTTGGGTGTCCGTCTATAAGTATGTTGAAATTACAGCTGAAAGTGTCGGAAAGTGGTGTCTGCTGATAAAGCTTGTGCATTAAAATTTCAACATTGGTATTTCTTCGAACATCTATGGCTATTTTAAGTCCTCCAAGGTCTGTTTCATCACGAACATCGGTTATTTCCTTTATTTTGCCAGACTTTATAAGCTGAACAATTTTATCTATAATGCTTTCTATATTAGTGGAGTATGGTATTTCAGTTACTTCAATGCAGTTGTTTTTGGAATCAAAATTGTATTTTGCATAAAGCCTGAAACTTCCACGGCCTGTTGAATAAATCTGCTCTATTTCGGAACGGTTGTAAAGAAGTTTTCCGCCACCCGGAAAGTCTGGAGCTTTTAATGTTGAAAGTATGTCAGTTTGAGGGTTATTAATGTATTCAACAGCAGTTTTGCATACTTCTTCAAGGTTAAAACTGCATATAGAGCTTGCCATGCCTACGGCAATGCCTTGATTAGGATTTACAAGGACATTAGGGAATGTAGTAGGCAAAAGAAGGGGCTCTTTTGTTGTTGCATCGTAGTTATCAACAAACTCTACTGTATTTTTGTCTATATCTGCAAAAATTTCATTGCAGATAGGGGATAACTTAACCTCTGTGTACCTTGGTGCCGCATAAGCCATATCACGGGAATACTGTTTGCCGAAGTTTCCCTTTGAGTCTACAAAAGGGTGCAGAAGTGAACCGTTGCCTTCTGTAAGACGTACCATTGTTTCGTATATAGCGGCGTCACCATGGGGGTTAAGACGCATTGTTTGGCCTACAACATTAGAAGATTTTGTTCTGTTTCCCGTTAAAAGCCCCATTTTATACATTGTATAAAGGAGCTTTCTGTGGGACGGCTTAAAACCGTCTATTTCCGGTATGGCTCTTGAAACAATAACACTCATGGCATAGGGCATGTAGTTTAGTTCAAGAGTATCGGTTATTATTTGCTGAGATATTTTTTCCGGCTTAATTTCTTCCGGTTTCTTGCTTTTTTTTGCCATTTTATCACCTGTTAATTATCAGCTTATGTCGCTGAAATCTATATATTTATAGCCTTCTTCTTCAATATGTTCTTTCCTGCCTTTTAAGTTTTCGCCTAAAAGCAGTTCAAAAACCTGCTGAGTTAAGGCTTCATCAGAAGGCATTACCTGTATAAGGCGCCTTGTTTGTGGGTTCATTGTTGTTTCCCACATCATTTCCGGCTGGTTTTCACCAAGACCTTTTGAGCGCTGAATTGTGTATTTTCCTTTTAATTTTGATATAATGCTTGCTTTTTCGGATTCGGAATAAGCAAAGTATGTGTTTTTGCCGCTTGTTATCTCAAAAAGAGGGGACTCGGCTATAAATACTTTCTTTTCCTTTATAAGTGTTGGAACTAGTCTGTAAAGCATTGTAAGTATTAAAGTCCTTATCTGGTAGCCGTCTACATCGGCATCGGTGCAGATTATAATTTTGCTCCATTTAAGCTGACTTAAATCAAATGAGTTCATGTCGGAATGTTTTGTTTTTATCTCAACGCCACAACCGAGAACTTTTAAAAGGTCTGTTATAATATCGCTTTTAAATATTTTGTCGTAATCGGATTTAAGGCAGTTAAGTATTTTACCTCTAACAGGCATTATAGCCTGAAACTCAGCGTCACGGCCAAGTTTGCAGGCACCTAAAGCTGAGTCACCCTCAACTATATAAATTTCACGTCGGGAAACGTCTTTTGTACGGCAGTTTACAAATTTTTCTACACGGTTATTTATATCAAGGCTGCCTGTAAGCTTTTTCCTTATAGAAACTCTTGTTTTTTCCGCTGTTTCACGGCTACGTTTATTTGCCAGAACCTGAGAAGCTATTTTATCGGCATCCATTTTATTTTCAATAAAATAAATTTCAAGCTGGTGCTTAAAATAGTCTGTCATTGCTTCCTGTATAAATCTGTTTGTTATGGATTTTTTTGTCTGGTTTTCATAGCTTGTGATTGTAGAAAAAGAGTTGATTATAAGTATAAGGCTGTCTTGTATATCCTGAAAAGTGATTTTTTTCTCGTCTTTTTTGTAAAGATTATTTTGTTTTAAATACTTGTCTATGGCATAAACAAAAGAGCTTTTTACGGCTTTATCCGGTGAGCCGCCATATTCAAGAAAACTGGAATTGTGGAAGTATTGTATAGTATTTATTTCATTGTTAAAACAAAAAGCGGCTTCAAATTTAAGCTTATATTCCGGCTTATCTTCTCGGTCACGGCCGGAAGTTTCGTTTTCAAGGTAGTATACAGATGTAATGCCTTTGCCGTTATCCAGCTCGTTGGCATAATCCATTATACCGTTTTCGTACTTAAATGAAGTAACTTCTCCCGTGTTTTCGTCTTTAAATATAAACTCCAGCCCGGCATTTACTATTGCCTGTTTTTTAAGCATGTCGTGAAAATAATCCGGTTTTATGTCTATATCGGTAAAAACATCAATATCCGGCTTCCACTTTATAATTGTTCCTGTTGTTTTTATATTAGACGGTTCTTTTTTAAGTCCGTCTATATTTTCGCCTTTTTCAAAATGAAGTGAGTATTTAAAGCCGTCACGGTAAACTGTGGCATCCATATATTCCGATGAATATTGTGTGGCACATGTTCCAAGACCGTTTAAACCAAGGCTGAACTCATAGTTTTCACCGGAATTGTTTTTATATTTTCCTCCGGCATACAGCTCACAAAATATCAGCTCCCAATTAAAGCGGTTTTCGTTTTTATTGAAATCAACAGGTATTCCTCGGCCGTAATCCCGTACTTCTATGGATTTGTCTTTAAAAAGCGTAATCTCTATTTTGCTTCCGTAGCCTTCACGGGCTTCGTCTATTGAGTTTGACACTATCTCGAAAACAGAGTGCTGACAGCCCTCTATTCCGTCTGAACCGAATATTACTCCGGGACGCAGACGCACCCTGTCGGCGCCTTTAAGAGATGTAATGCTTTCGTTATTATAAGTATTTTCAACTGATTTTTTAACCATTTCTTATGCACCTTATCTAATTTATAATTAACTGTATTTTATTAGCTTACTTAAAATCAGCCGTATTGTCAAGGATTAGCCTTGCAAAAGCCTTCCGCAAAAGATGACATAAGTTTATTTGAATGAAAGAAAGTAATATGATAATATAAATAATAGTTATAAAATTTTAAAAGAAAATTGATTTTTGTTTGCATGTTTTAAAGGAGAAAACAATGGGAAGGATACTGATAGTATCTGAAAAGCCGTCGGTTGCCAGAGATATAGCCCGTGTTGTTGGCTGTAATAAAAAAGATGAGGGCTTTTTGGAGTCTGACAAATATATTGTTTCATGGGCTTTGGGGCATTTGGTGGCTCTTTGTGAGCCTGAGGACTACGACATATCTTATAAAAAGTGGTCTATGGATAATCTGCCTATAATGCCGGAAAACATGCGTCTTAAAGCCATTAAAAAAACATCAAAACAGCTTACAGTGCTAAAAAAACTTATGAATAGCCGTGATACTGACTATATAATATGTGCCACAGACTCAGGAAGAGAAGGAGAGCTGATATTCCGGTATATTTATCAGTTTGTAAAATGCAACAAGCCTTTTAAACGGCTCTGGATAAGCTCTATGACAGATGAAGCCATAAAAGAAGGGCTAATGAATTTAAAAGACTCAAATGAATATGATAATTTGTATTTAAGTGCCAAATGCCGCTCAGAAGCCGACTGGCTTGTGGGAATAAACGCTTCAAGGGCATATACAATAACACATAAAGCTCTGCTTTCTGTGGGAAGAGTTCAAACACCAACACTTTATTTAATTGTAAAAAGACAAAATGAAATTGATAATTTTAAAAGCACGGATTATTATGAGGTGCAAACGAATTACGGCAGTTTTAGCGGAATATGGTTTAACGAAAAATACAGCAATACCCGAATTGATGACATAAAAAAAGCCGATGAAATAAAAAATAAAGTTAATAAAAAACAGGCAGTTGTAACTTTAATTGAAAGTGAAAATAAAAAAGAATATCCTCCTCTTTTGTATGACCTTACAGAGCTTCAAAGAGCGGCAAACAGGGCTTTCGGGTATTCGGCTAAAAAAACACTTGATATAGCTCAAAGTCTTTATGAAAAGCATAAAGTATTAACTTATCCAAGAACTGACAGCAGATATATAACAGAAGACATGAAAAATACTGTTGTTCTTACATTAAAAAAGCTTGTTTCTGCTGACTTTTATAAAGATGATATAAGTCGATTGAATTTAAATTCTCTTAATTTCAGCAAGAGAATAGTTGATAACAGCAAGGTAAGCGACCACCATGCAATTATACCTGCCAATAATAAGCCGGCATTAAACCGCCTTACACCGGATGAGTTTAATATTTACAGTCTTGTGGTAAAAAGATTTGTAGCGGTGTTTTATCCGCCTTATGAATATAATATAAAAACAGTAGTTGCCCAAAGCCAAAACGAGAGTTTTGTTTCAAAGGGCAAAACTGATTTGAATTTGGGCTGGAGAATAATAGAGCCTTTAAAAGATAAAGAAGAAAAAACTGTTATACCGCCGGAATTAAAAAAAGGTGATTGTTTAAATATTGTTTCAGCAGATGTTTTAAAAAAGAAAACACAGCCGCCTAAACCGTATACGGAAGCTACACTGCTTTCAGCTATGGAAAATGCCGGCCGTGAGATAGAAGACGAAACACTTAAAGAGCAGATGAAAGATTCCGGTTTAGGCACACCGGCAACAAGAGCGGCTATTATAGAGCGTCTTATAAGTGTTGGCTACATTAGAAGAAAAGGCAAAAGCCTTGTACCGGAAGAAAAAGGCAAAAAGCTTTGCATGGCTGTACCGGATGAGATAAAGTCTGCTGAAACTACAGGCAGATGGGAAAAAGGCCTATCTTCTGTTTCAAAAGGCAAAATGGCGCCTGACAGATTTATGGGCAGTATTAAACGCTTTGTTATGTTTCTTATAGATGATGCCCAAAAGAATAATAGAGAAGTTGTTTTTGAGGCAGAAACACCTGTTAAAAAGCATCGTAATGTGTCTTTAGGAAAATGTCCTGTATGCGGCAGTAAAGTACTTGAAAACTCAAAGGCTTTTTACTGCTCAAACTGGAAGGAAGGCTGTTCTTTTACTGTTTGGAAAAATATATTGGACAGGTACGGAAATAATATGGATTCTGCTAAAATGCGTAAAATACTGAAAAACGGCAGAACAGAAAAAATTAAAATAACAATGCCTCAAACGGGAGAAAGCGGAACGGCAGACCTTGTTTTAAACAAAGACCGAAATTATATTGTAGAAATACAAAACTATCAGCGTGACAAAAAATAAAAAGTTGTACAAATATATTGAAAGTATGTTAATTTTGAAATATACTCCAATTAAATAAATTATCTAACGCATAAAGAGAGGGTGACATGAATGAATTTTGAAGCTGAGGCAGATAAATGGATGCGAAATGAGATAATAAGGTTTTTAGTAGGTATAGTTGGTGTTGCAATATATTGTTTTGGTGTTAATTATTTTATGGTGCCCTTAGGGCTGTACAGCGGCGGATTTTTAGGTATCAGCCAGCTTATAAGGACATTCCTTATTTCCGGTTTAGGCATTAACTTCGGCAATTTTGATATTGCCGGTTTGCTCTACTATTTATTTAATATACCGCTTATTATACTGGCATATAAAATAATGCCTAAAATGTTTGTTGTTAAGGTTTTTATAGTTTCAACAACTATGTCTCTTTTCCTTTCTGTTTTTGGCATACCAAAAGAGCCTTTGCTGGAAGAGACACTTACAAACTGTATTATAGGTGCTATAATTTGTGGTTTTGGTGTTGGAACATACTTAAAATGCGGCTGTTCAAGCGGTGGAACAGAGATTATAGGAATTTATTTTATACGTAAAAACTATAACTTGAGTATTGGTCAGGTAAACCTTACAATAAATGCTTTTATATACCTTATGTGTCTTTTGGTATTTAATGTGCAGACAGCTGTTTACTCTATAATTTTTTCAGTTGTAAGCACTCTTGTAATGGATAAAATCCATACACAGACAATTAATGTTGAGGCAATTATAATTTCCAAAAAGAATAATGATATAATAGAAAAAAGAATTATGGAAGAAATGCAAAGAGGCATAACATATTGGGAAGCTTATGGCGGATATACAAACGAAAAAAGCTATGTTATGTTTACTATAATATCTAAGTATGAAGTTCCTACATTAAAAAGAATTGTCCATGAGGCTAATCCTCATGCATTTACTGTATTTAAAGAAGGTGCAAATGTAAACGGAAACTTTATAAAGCGTCTGTAGTTAAAATTTTATTTATAAGTTTTTCAAAGAATATTTCAAAACGCATGTCGTCATCAGATGTGCGTTTTTTATGTTTTGAGCCGCTTTTGCCTGCTCTTCGCATTTTTTGGGATATATGCCTTTCAAAAAGCATGCGGTCGATGTTGTCATTTGTATATAAAAAACCGTTTTGGTGTACGGCAAAGCCTTTTTTAGCTATGACCATAGATGCAAGGCCGTAGTCTTGGGTTATGCAAACATCGTTTTCAGCTAAACGGTTTATAATTGCATAATCTGCAGAGTCTGACTGTTTGTCAACTGTAATAGTTTTGCAGTCAGGCTCTGAAATTATATGGCTTGTGTCACAAACAAGTATTACTGGTATTTTATGCTGTAAGGCAATTTTAACTGCCTGTTTTCTGACGGGGCATCCGTCGGCATCTATAAAAACTTTCATAACAAGCCTCCGTTTTTTATTTTTATTTTATCATTAAAAGAGTAAAAAGTTTATTATAATTTAAAAATTTTATGGTATTTACTGAATTATTTTGATATAATACTAAAATTAACAATTTATGAAAGGTGGGGTTTTAATGCCTATTAAGTTACCTGACCATCTTCCGGCAAAAGAAATACTTTCTAATGAAGGTATATTTGTTATGGGTGAGGACAGAGCGTTTCATCAGGATATACGTCCTTTAAAAGTAGCCATACTTAACCTTATGCCGCTTAAAGAGGTTACGGAAGTACAGCTTTTAAGACTTCTGGGCAACTCTCCGCTTCAGGTAGAAATTACACTGCTCTTTCCAAAGAGCCATGATTCTCAAAATACACCTGTTGAGCATTTAAAGAGTTTTTACCATACATTCGATGAAGTTAGAAACCAAAAGTTTGACGGTCTTATTATAACCGGTGCACCTATAGAGCTTATGGATTTTGAGGAAGTTGATTTCTGGCATGAGCTTACTGAAATTATGGACTGGTCTAAGTCTAATGTAACAAGTACAATGCATATCTGCTGGGGAGCTCAGGCAGGACTTTACTACCACTACGGAGTGCCTAAAATTATACTTGATAAAAAAATATCCGGTGTATTTCCTCATTATAAAAATCCGTATCATGACAAGCTTTTAAGAGGCTTTGACGATATATTCTATGTTCCTCATTCAAGAAGAACGGAAGTAAGACGAGAGGATATTATAAACACAGGTAAAGTTGTTATACTTTCTGAATCTGATGAGTCCGGGGTTTACATAGCTTCAGCTAAGCACGGCAGGCAGATTTATGTAATGGGCCATTCTGAATATGATGCTCTTACACTTAAAAACGAATATATGCGTGATTTGCAAAAAGGCCTTAATCCGGAAGTACCAAGACATTATTTTAAAGATGACAACCCGAACAATATGCCTCTTGTAAGGTGGAGATCACACTCGAATATTTTATTCTCTAACTGGTTAAACTACTATGTATATCAGGAAACACCGTATGATGTGGAAAAGATAGTAAAAACAGAAGACTGAAATTAATTAGCCGTATTTTCGCTATTTATGCGTTAAAACGGCTGATTTTGCATTATTGATAAAAAAATTCAGTTAAATTCTATCAGTTTTTTATTGAAGTAACATTATTAAGGTGATATATTTAGTTAGGATTTAACAATAAATGTTTTATTGTTAAAATTTAATAATACAGGAGGGTTTAAAATGAATTTTAAGAAATTTATATCTTTATTAGCAGCAGCTGTTTTAGTTGTAGTTTCTTTTGCAGGCTGCTCCTCAAATGAAAACAGTTCAAGTGAAAGCAGTTCAAATGTAATTGCTTCCGGTGACGGAATTAAAGTTGAAGTTATAGGTGACGGCTCTGACAGTTCATCATCAGAAGAAACTTCATCAGACAGTGAGGCTATGAATGTTGCCATGCTTAAAGGTCCTACAGCTATTGGCGCTGTTATGCTTATGAAAGCTCAGGACGAAGGCACAGCAGAAGGCAATTATAACTTTACTATAGACACAGCACCGGACAGTGTTGTAAGCAAAGTAATTTCAGGCGAGGTTGACGTGGCAGCTGTTCCTTCAAACTCGGCAGCAGCTATTTACAACAAAACAGAAGGCGGCGTTGTTGTAGCGGCTGTTAACACATTAGGCACTCTTTATTTACTTGAAAACGGAGATACAATTAATTCTGTTGCTGACTTAGCAGGCAAAACAATAAATTCATCAGGGCAGGGTGCCGTTCCTGAGTATGTGCTTAACTATATTTTAGCTAAAAGCGGAACAGAAAATGTAACAGTAAACTTTATGCAGGCTCATGATGAGTTGGCAGCAGCCGTAGCTTCCGGCGAGGTTGACAATGCACTTCTTCCGGAGCCTTATGCCGATGTTGCTCTTGCTAAAAATCCTGATTTAAGAGTAGCTCTTGACATTGCACAGTGTTATGATGAATATTCAGGAGTAGATAAAGGCGAAATGCCTAACACACTTCCAATGGGCTGTATTGTAATAAGGAAAGAATATGCCGAAAATCATCCGGAAGAAGTACAGTTATTCCTTGATGAGTACAAAAAATCTATAGAAGAAGTAAACAGCAATGTGGAAGAAAGTGCAAAATATGTTGTTTCTTATGGCATTATAGATGATGAAACTGTTGCCAAAGAGGCTATACCTAAATGCAGTATTTATTATATAGACGGTGACGAAATGAAAAGTGTTATGGGCAGCTTCCTCAGTATTATGAACGAGGCTAACCCAAAATCAATAGGAGGCAAAATGCCTGGCGATGACTTTTACTATGCCGGATAAGGGTGAATTTTAAAATTGAGAAAAGACCGTAAAGAATTTATATCAAAAACCGTTTCGGTTTTAATATGGGTGCTTATATACCAAGCTGTAAGCTGCTCTGTTGGCAAGTCGCTTCTTGTGCCCACAGCAGGGGATATACTGCAAGCTTTTATGGTTATGTGTACCGGTATGGAATTCTGGAGTACGGTCTTTTTTTCGCTTTTAAGAGTAATAATAGGCTTTATTTTAGCTGTTGTATCAGGAGTTATTTTGGCATGGTTTTCTTACAGATATAATATTGTATACAACTTTGTTTATCCAGTTTTAAGCGTTATAAAAGCTGCTCCTGTGGCGTCTTTTATTATCCTTGCGCTGCTTTGGATTCGTTCCGGGCATGTACCGGCTTTTATTTCATTTTTAATGGTTTTGCCTATGATATGGAGCAATGTGCTGCAGGGTTTTAAAGAAACAGACAGAAAGCTCCTTGAAATGGCAGATGTGTTTGATTTTAG
>CALWSS010000123.1 GCA_944384255.1 uncultured Clostridia bacterium | reverse complement strand
TATAACTGCTCCTCCAACTCCCGTGCCTATAGTTGCCATTACTATGTTTTTATACTTTTTACCGCTGCCGTAAACAGCTTCACCAAGTCCTGCCGCATCAGCATCGTTAAGCACAGCACATTTAACACCGGTTATGTTTTGCAGTTCCTCTGCGGCTTTTTTATATCCCCAGCCTATATTAACGCAGCCTCTTACAAGGCCGTATTTATCAACAGGGCCGGGAACACAAAGGCCTATACCCAAAACGGAATTTTTATTTATTTGCTTTTCTTTGGCTTTTTTTCCCGTTTCTTCTGCTATCTGGTTTAATACATTTTCGCCCTTTGATGATTTATCGGTTTTAACGCTCCATTTTTCAATTAACTCTTTTCCTAACTCTTTTCCTAACTCTTTTCCTAACTTAAAAAACCCGAATTTTATTTCGGTGCCGCCTAAATCCACACCAAAAACATATTCTTCTGCCATTAAATACACTCCTCGCTAAAAGGAAGTTTAATTTCTTTGCCGTTTAAAACAGCTTTTGTAAGGTCTTCACCTACATAATTAAGTTTAAGAGAGAAAAACGGCACATTTTTTTCAATAAGGCTTAAAAATATTTTGTCGCCTTCCCAGCAGTAAAGAGAGCGAACTTTTTCTTTTTCAACCCACATAAGGTCGCCTTCGTCACATTCCTTTAAACTGCCTGAAAAATCATCAGACAAAAATAAATGCATATACTCCGTTCCCCATTTATCCGAAACAAAAGTTACTATGCCTTTATATGTATATGAATTAAGTGTAAGGCCTGTTTCCTCTTTTACTTCTCTTAAAGCACAGTCTTCCGGGCTTTCGCCGTATTCAAATTTACCGCCTACAGCAATCCATTTGTCTTTGTTTTCGTCTATTTCTTTTTTTGTTCTGTGAAGCATTAAATAACGACCGTCTTTTTCAATATAGCAAAGTGTAGTATTACGCATATTATCACCTTTAATTTAAAGCCCATGTTAATAAACACGGGCTTTTCTTCTAACTTTTTATAACTTTTCTAACTCTTTCTAACTTTTTCTAACCTTATACTTTTACAATCAGTCTAAATTATCAAATGTTTCTCTTATGGCTTTTATAAAGTCAAGGCTGTTTAATGCAACAGGATTTTTAAGCTCTGTAATTGAAGCAAGGTCTTTTGTCATTTTGCCGTCTTCTATTGTCTTAATAACGGCTTTTTCAAGTTTATTGGCAAACTCTATAAGCTCAGGAATGTTGTCAAGTTCTCCTCTTTTTCTTAAAGCGCCTGTCCATGCAAATATTGTGGCAACAGAGTTTGTTGATGTTTCCTCACCTTTAAGGTGTTTATAATAATGTCTCTGAACAGTGCCGTGAGCTGCTTCATATTCATATATTCCACAAGGAGAAACAAGAACAGATGTCATCATAGCAAGGGAACCGAAAGCAGAAGAAATCATGTCACTGAAAACATCTCCGTCGTAGTTCTTGCATGCCCAAATAAAGCCGCCTTCTGACTTCATAACTCTTGCTACAGCATCGTCTATAAGTGTATAGAAATATCCTATGCCGCTGTTTTCAAATTTTTCTTTATACTCGTTTTCGTAAATTTCAGCAAATATGTCTTTAAATGTATGGTCGTACTTTTTGGAAATAGTATCCTTTGTAGCAAACCAAAGGCTCTCTTTTCTGTCAAGAGCATAATTAAAGCAGCTTCTTGCAAAGCTTTCTATAGAAGAATTTAAGTTGTGCTGACCCTGCAGAACGCCTGCACCTTTAAAGTTATGTATAAGCTCTCTTGTTTCGTTTCCGTTTTCGTCTGTAAAAACAAGCTCTGCCTTTCCTGCTGAAGGAACTTTCATTTCAACAGATTTATAAACATCGCCGTAAGCATGTCTTGCTATTGTTATAGGTTTTTTCCAGCATTTAACAACAGGCTCTATGCCTTTAACAACTATAGGTGTTCTAAATACTGTTCCGTCAAGTATAGCTCTTATTGTGCCGTTAGGGCTTTTCCACATTTCTTTAAGGTTGTACTCCTTAACTCTTGCTGCATTTGGTGTAATTGTAGCGCATTTTACAGCAACGCCGTATTTTTTAGCAGCTTCGGCAGACTCAACTGTTACTTTGTCATCTGTAGCATTTCTGTTTTCAAGACCTAAGTCGTAGTACTCTGTTTTTAAATCTACATAAGGACAAATAAGCTCGTCTTTAATCATTTTCCATAATATTCTTGTCATTTCGTCTCCGTCCATTTCAACAAGAGGCGTAATCATTTTAATTTTTTCCATAGCTTCCTCCACTTAAAATTATATATTTAAAATTTATAATTAACTGTTTTAATCAGCATTAGCTGTTATATCCCATATTTATAAGCTCCTGAACTTTGCTGTTATCCGGTGCATTGTTTGAAACCTCATAAACAGTAATCATATTTACAAGGTTTTCATCCTCCAAGCCTTTTTTATTAAAGCTTTTGAAGGCTTCTATAACATTTTCACGCATTTTTTTCAAATCACTGTCAGTTGATATATTCAATTTTTTACAGGCAAAGCCTAAAGCATAGGCCAGTTCATAATCAGAAATTATAGCCGGGTGCATGTCGCTTTTAAGCTTAATTTTAATTGCTTCTTCAATAAGCATGGGAATCATTAAAACACCTTCTTTAATTTTCCAGTATCCCGGCAAACAGGCTGTCAAGCTCAGGGCATGTCTTTTTAAGGTTTACCGGCCTTCCTTCTTTATTTAAAAAGCAGTGACGGCTTTTTCCTACAGCCAAAAGTTTACCCGTAGCCTTATTTGTCATAGTGTATTTTATAGTCATTTTAATGCCGTTATAGAATTCTTCCGAAACATCAATTAAAACAGTATCGTCGAAATTAACCATAACTTTATAGTCACACTCAACACCTATAACCGGGCTTATAATGCCCTCTTGTTCAAGGCGCTTATAGCTAAAGCCAATTTCACTCATTAAATAAACTCTGGCTTCTTCCATCCACCTTATAAAGTTGGAATGATGAACCACACCCATTTTATCCGTTTCGTAGTAATGCACATGATGTTCGTATGGTTTTATATTCATTTTATTCTCCGTTTCAAATTACATATTATTTAACTGTAACATTATAATTATATAGTTTACTTATGAATTTAACAATATTAATGTTAAATGTTTTAAAATGCATTAATACCTCACTAATGCATAATATGTTGAATAATACACAACTATATGATAGAATATATAATAAATTTATAATGCAGTAATTTATAAACAAGTAATTTTTACAAAATTTAAACAACAAACAATTAAAGAGGGTGGTATTTTGGACAAATTAAGAGAATCCGGTGAAAATTATTTGGAAACTATACTTGTGCTTGAAAAAAGAAACGGCATTGCTCGTTCTGTTGATGTGGCAAATGAGCTTAACTTTTCAAAGCCGTCTATAAGCCGTGCCATGAGTGTGCTTAAAGAAGCCGGATATGTAACAGTAGGCAATATAAACCAGCTTGTTTTAACACCGGAAGGCCGTAAAATAGCCGAAAGTGTTTATGAGCGCCACTGCATACTCCAGAAATATTTAATAAGCATAGGTGTTGATGCAGAAACAGCTTCAAAAGATGCATGCCGTATTGAGCATGTTATAAGTGAAGAAACATTCCAGTGCATAAAATCTCTTTTAAACAAAAAAGAAGATTAATTTTTTTGCCTGTAGGTTAGCATGTATAAACAAATATTTTTAAAACTAATCTAAATTTCAATATGAAATACTAATTTAACTATGAAATAATTGTTTCTTTCAGAAATACATATTTCACGTTGAAACACTTTTTACAAATCAAATACCTAAAAATACAATACGGCGTCTATAAAAGACGCCGCTTTATTTTTGTTATTTATTATATTCTTCCATAGCCGTATTAACGCTTTCCTCACAGGAACGCATAGCCTCTATTGTATCGGCAAAAAGTTTATCCATTTCAACACCTAACATTTTAGCTCCCTGCTCAATAACATCTCTTGAACAGCCGGCTGCAAACCTTTTATCCTTAAATTTCTTTTTAAGGCTTTTCGTTTCCATGTCCATAACACTTTTAGACGGACGCATTATAGCTGCCGCACCAATAAGCCCTGTAAGCTCATCAACAGCAAAAAGAACTTTTTCCATTTCATGCTCCGGCTCTATATCAGAGCATAAACCATAACCATGGCTGCAAACAGAATGAATAAAATCATCGCTTAAGCCGGCTTCTTTTAAAAGCTCAGGTGCTTTTTTGCAGTGCTCATCAGGATAAAGCTCAAAATCTATATCGTGCAGAAGGCCTACTGTTGCCCAATAATCGGCATCATCGCCATAGCCAAGGTTTTGAGCATACCATCTCATTACGCCTTCAACCGTTAAGCCATGCTGGATATGAAAAGGTTCTTTATTATACTTTTTTAAAAGCTCAAAAGCTTCCTGCCTGTTAATACATTCCATAATAATTACACCTCTTATTCTTTAACAAGGTAATCCGGTGTTGAAAGGTATCTGTCGCCTGTATCCGGTACAATAACTACTATATTTTTGCCTTTGTTTTCTTCTCTTTTAGCCAACTCAAAAGCGGCCCATACAGCGGCACCGGCTGAAATTCCGGCAAGTACGCCTTCTTTTTGTGCAAGACGTCTGCCCATTTCATAAGCGTCTTCATTTGTAACAGCTATTATTTCGTTATAAATTTTTGTATCAAGTATTTCAGGTACAAAGTTAGCGCCTATTCCCTGAAGTTTATGAGGTCCTGCCTGTCCTTTTGAGAGCAAAGGCGATGATGCCGGCTCTACAGCCACAATTTTAACATTAGGATTCTTTTCTCTAAGAAATCTGCCTGTTCCTGTTAAAGTACCGCCTGTTCCTACACCTGCAACGAATATGTCAACATTGCCTTCCGTATCTTCCCAAATTTCAGGGCCTGTTGTTGAATAATGAGCTTTAGGGTTTGCCGGGTTTACAAACTGTCCGGCAATAAAACTGCCCTCTGTATTTTTAGCCAGTTCTTCGGCTTTATTTACAGCACCCTGCATACCATCTTTGCCCGGTGTTAAAACAATATCGGCACCATAAGCCTTAAGAAGGTTAATTCTTTCAACACTCATAGTATCAGGCATTACAAAAACTGCCTTATATCCTCTTGAAGCAGCTGCACAAGCAAGACCAATACCTGTGTTTCCGCTTGTAGGTTCTATAATAACTGAGCCTTTTTTAATAAGGCCTTTTGCCTCGGCATCGTCAAGCATAAACTTTGCAACACGGTCTTTGGCACTGCCTGCCGGGTTAAGAAACTCAAGCTTAGCTATAACACTTGCTCCCGCATTTTCTTCTTTTTCTATGTTTTTAAGCCTTAAAAGCGGTGTTTTACCCACTAAATCAGTTATCTGTTCATAAATTTTCATAAGCTGCCTCCTTATTTTATATAATAGATTTTAATTTACAGTAATTATACCATAATAGTAGGAAAATAAAAGCGTTAAATAAATATTTGATTTTTTACGGAATTAATATATACCAAAAAGTAAATCTTGGCATATATAATTTTCAGATATTATACCACAAATTTTATTATTTTGTACAAAATGATTTAACTTATTTGCATATATTTGCTTATAAATTAAAACAAAAACCGGGTTGATTAAGTATTTAGGTACAAATCAATCCGGTTTTGTATGGGTTATTTATTGTTCAGTATAATTTCGGCTTTAAACAAATCTCCGTCAATCTCCAGTTTAAAATTGCCGCCTTGAAGCTCTACAAGGCTTTTGGCTATATTAAGGCCAAGGCCGCTGCCTTCAGTATTTCTTGATGCGTCACCTCTTACAAATCTTTCCATAAGCTCATCTGCATTTATATTAAGAGGGTCTTTGGAAATATTCTTTACCGAAATAATCGTTTGTGTTTCGCTTTGTTTTAAATCCACATAAACCCTTGTGCCGCCTTGAGCATATTTGCAGGCATTGGAGAAAAGGTTATCAAATACACGCCACAAAAGCCTGCCGTCTGCCAATATTTTTCTTTCTTCTTGAGGAATTGAAATTACAACATTAAGGTTTGATTTTTGGAATCTTTCGTTATACTCAGCCGATGACTGGTATATAATTTCGCTTGTTAAAAGCTCTTTCATATCTACATTAATATTGCCAGTAGAAGCCTTTGACGCTTCCAAAAGGTCGTCTATAAGCTTTTTAAGTCTGTCTGACTGTCTTGAAAGAACATCAATATATTCTTTTTCTTCTTCCGGTGTATGGTCTTTTTTAAGCAGGTCAACATAATTAATTATAGACGTAAGCGGTGTTTTAATGTCATGTGAAACATTTGTTATAAGCTCTGTTTTCATTCTTTCGCTTTTCATCTGTTTTTCAACAGCAAGGGATATACCTCTGTTAATAGAGTTAAGATTTTCGCCATGCTTTTTTAAACGCCACTTCATATTGGACGTATTTATTTTAAAATTAATGTTGCCCTTTGCCATTTCATCTGCTGCTGTTTCAAGTCTGACAGCCATTTTAGCAAACTTAGCTGCTGCAAGAAGTGCTATAACATCAACAATAAATGCAAAGCCAAATGAACCGCTGGCATTTATAAACATAATTACCATTAAAAATACTACAGCACCCCAAGTTATGGACAGAGAACCGAAAAATCCAGAAACAACGGATAAAATTATTTTAATAATCTTTATACACAGTATTATGCACCTGTAGCTTATAGTATTATGCCATATACCGCCTACTTTAAGTCTTGTAGCTGTAGTAAGCACACTTCCCAAAAAAACAGCCGTAACTGAAGACATACTAAGCAGAGAAAAAATTATAAAGTAGCTTTCGTAAGAGCCGTAATAGTTATAGTAATATATGCTGTCCCAAATTCCTATTAATGCACCTATTCCCAATGCACCTATAAAAAATGCAATCAGATAATACAAATCAAGAGGTATTTTATCTAAAACATTAAGAGCTATTACATAATTGCCATTGTTATCTTTTTTGTGTCCTGCTGCAAATATAAGAAACAGGAAAGAAACAAGGCTGACTATACCAAAAGCTACAGCCGTGTAAGCCACAGTATATCTTATAGGAAAGAATGCATCATAAATCAATGACTGACCATAAAGAGAGCTTCCTTTTGGTATAGGGCTTTCAAGAGAATATTTAATAGTATAATATTTATTATCCGACAAAACTCTCATACTGCCTTCAAGACCCGGGTTTTCTGCCTTACCGTTTGAATAGTAAGAAGGTATATTTGAAGCTGTTGTTTCATCTGTATTATCTTTTATAATCGTTAAATAAAGACCCTCTTCAACATCCGTAATCGAACCGGTATACATTAACTCTGTGAAATAATTATAAGCCATATTTTCGGTATAATTTTTACATACATCAGTTTGTATAAAATCACTTTTAGCCGGTGAGTTTGACTGTGAGTATACACCCATATAACTTCCCACAACTACTGATACTGACGCTACAGAAAATATTGCTGCCGAGAATATAAAAATAATACAGACTACTGTTTTTAATAATGTATTTGATTTAAGTCCATTCATTTTTTAGCCTCCATTTTATATCCATGACCCCATACTACTTTTAAATAATGCGGCTCAGCCGGGTTAATCTCTATTTTCTCACGCAAGTGCCTTATATGCACCGCCACAGAGCCCTCAGAGCCAATAGGCTTTTCCTGCCAAATTTTTTCATAAATTTCAGCTGAAGAAAATACTTTTCCCTCATTTTCAGACAAAAATTTAAGTATATTGTATTCAATAGGTGTAAGAGTCACTTCCTCACCGTCTACCTTAACTGATTTTGCTTCATCATCGATTTCAATGCCGCCTATTACTATTTTTCCGGCTTTCTGTTCCATTCCCCCAAGTTTTGTATAGCGCCTTAACTGTGAGCGAACTCTGGCCTGAACCTCTATTGGATTAAAGGGCTTTGTTATGTAGTCATCTGCACCTATATTAAGGCCAAGAATTTTGTCACTGTCCTCACTTTTGGCTGTAAGCATTATAACGGGTATGTTATACTCTTCCCTAAGCTTTGCCGTAGCCGCTATGCCGTCCATTTCAGGCATCATAATATCCATTAATATAAGATGTATTTCATTTTCTTTTACACACTGTAAAGCTTCTTTGCCTGTATATGCCTCAAATATATTATAGTTTTCAGAAGAAAGATAAATTTTCAGCGCTGAAACAATATCCTTTTCATCATCACAAATTAAAATATTATACATATATAAGCCTCCCAATGATTAATCCCCTAATTTTGTTATACTTTATTTTGTTAATCACATTATACCAAATAACACAATTAAGAAAAAAGTATGTAAATCCTTAAGATTTCTTTAAGTATTAGATATTTAACAAATAAAAAAACGCCGCTAATACGGCGCCTATTATTTGCTTTTGGAATTTTTAATATACAAAAAGAGCAGTTTATCAGTATAAAGCCTGATTAAAACCGCTCTTTTAATTAATTATTTTATATCGGGGTTCTCTTTTTTATAAAACATAAGAGATATTACAATTACAACAACACAGATTAAAATATAAACAAGTGTCATAGGGTTGGCCAAGCCGCCTATAATAATTATAAGTGAGCCTATAACGGCTAATATAGGTATTATAAGGCCTTTTGCTGTGCTTAAGCCATCCTCTTTTTTAAAGTACATTTTAATTACTTCAACATAAAGCAGTATATAAAGTATATAACTTGTTACAATAGGTATTTCGGATACATCCGAGTTCGGCATTAAATTAAGCTTAGTTACAAAATAGTGGATAAATGCCCACACAATACAAATTACAAATGACATTGCTCCTGAGCTTGCCGGTGTGCCGTAACGCTTGCTAATCTGGCCTATTGTATCTGACTTAGGGAACAGTTTTCTTATAGCCAGTGAATACGGAAGCCTTATATAGCCCAATACAAAGCCGTTTACTGTGCCTAAAACAGATATTATTATAAATATAAGTATTATTTTTGAACCGATGCCGCCAAATATTTTTTCTGCCGCAACAGTAACATGTCCGTCACCCAAAGTTAAAATCTCCTGAGGACCTACAAGTATGCATATGCCAACAAAATAAAGTATATACACAGCCAGTACAAATATAGGCCCAACTACAAGGGCAATAGGCAAATTACGCTTTGAGTTTTTAATTTCATGTGCTATTGAAGTTGACACAACCCAGCCGTCATAAGAAAAGGCAATAGGTGCCAAAGCCGCAAGCCAAGCCAAAGACGATGATGTTGCTTGAGGTACTTCATTAAAAGCAGTTTTTACATCGCCTATAACAAAGCCTGAAATTGCAATTAAAAATAGCGGTATAAGCTTTATAATAGTAGCAGCATTTTGGAAGTAGCCGCCAAGCTTAACGGATAAAGTATTTATGGCAAAAAAGAATGCCATAAACACAAGGCTTACAACAAGTGTAATTTCCGGCGTTATTTCAATACCGTAAAGCATAGCCAGATAAACGCCGGCTACACCGGCTACAACTACTATAAGTGACGGATAATAGACAAATATCTGAAACCATCCGAAGGCACAGGCTGTTTTATGGCCCGAAAACTCATCTGCATAAGTTATAAGTCCGCCAGGGTTTTTGGTTTTAGATGCCAAAACACTTATTGTAAGGCTGCCGAATATAATACCAACAGCTGCCAAAGTAAACACAAGTACACCTTTAAGTATATCGCCATTTGTATATACAAGTATGTTATCACTCTTAAAGAATATACCTGAGCCGATAACAGTGCCTACAATCATAGTTATAGCGGTAAACAAACTGTATTCTCTTGTTTTCATTATTTCACTCCTTTAAATTACATATTTAACTTATAAAACCGCTTTTTTCCGGTCTTGAGTTTATAGTATACCAAAAAAATAGGATTTAGCATACTGTTTTTTTGTGTAAAAACAGGTTTTTTATGTATTTTGTTTAGTACCTTAGAAAAAAATTAAAAAATCCTGTTATAAATCCGAAAGTTTCTAAAAAATTTATTATCTTGTGGATAATTGCCTTGGTCTTTTGAAAATATGCATTTATCTGCAACTGCAAGAGCTTTGCTTTAAGAAACTACTGTGCACAAAAAAATCCCGAAGAATAATATCTTCGGGATAAGGTTCTTTGATAAATGATTATCTCTTTGAGAACTGTCGTGACGTTTAGAAAATATGCCTGTGGCATATTTTTAGTTGCGACCGCAGAAGCTCTGCTTCAAGGACCCACAGTGCACAAAAAAATCCCGAAGAATAATATCTTCGGGATAAGGTTCTTTGATAAATGATTATCTCTTTGAGAACTGTGGAGCACGACGTGCTTTTTTGAGACCGTATTTCAATCGTCTGAGCGATGATTTTCCTTGATATTCCGGGCTTTTTTGAGCCTCGGCCCCTCGGTTGTCCTATTCCTTAACCAAAAAACAGGCCACTTTTACGAGGGGACAGCTT
>CALWSS010000122.1 GCA_944384255.1 uncultured Clostridia bacterium | reverse complement strand
AGCGTTATTTATATTACCAGATTTCTCATTTTTTGTCAAGAACTTTTTTTATTTATTTTTTTCAAGTTCTTAACTTAAATTTGAAATTTTCCGGTTTGTTTGTTGCCTTTATTTTACCGACAACGTTAATTTATTATACTCTCTTTTTAAATAATGTCAATACTTTTTTTCAAGTTTTTTCATTTCTTTTTTTGAGGTTTTAAATCTTTCGTTTTCGCTTTTGTTTTTCAGCGGCAACGAATATTTATTATACTCACTTTTCTTCCTTTGTCAACATCTTTTTTACATTTTTTTCAAAAAATTTCAAAACACAGATAAAACCTTAAAAAACTCTCTTTATTACCTGTTACAACCTTCCTTATTGTACCTGAATTATTGATTTTTATACTTATAAATGATAAAATTTCTTTGAAATTACATAACACATTATCCTTTAAGGAGGAAATACAAATGAAAAACACATTAACCATAGCCGGTTCGGATACCTGCGGCGGAGCTGGAATACAGGCTGACCTTAAAACATTCTCAGCTCACGGCACATACGGCATGAGCGTAATAACAGCCGTTACAGTACAAAACACAATGGGTGTTTTCGGCTGTCAGGATATAGATGCAGACATAATATCCGCTCAAATTGACGCTATATTTGAAGATATATTCCATGTCGATGCCGTAAAAGTAGGCATGGTTTCAAAAACAGAAACAATAAATGCCATAGCCGATAAACTGGAGCAGTACAAACCGAATAATATAGTAATAGACCCTGTTATGATTTCAAAAAGCGGTTTTGACCTTTTAAAGCCGGAAGCAAAAGATGCACTTATAAAAAGACTTATTCCTCTTGCTACAGTGCTTACACCTAACCTTCCGGAAGCCGAAGTTATTACAGGCATGAAAATAGACAACATATCCTCTATGAAAGAAGCCGCAAAAAAAATACATTCCATGGGTGCAAAAAATGTATTTGTAAAAGGTGGACATCTTTCAGATGATGCAACGGACATTCTTTTTGACGGAAATAAGTTTACTGTTCTTGAAGGAAAGAGAATTGATACTAAAAATACTCACGGCACAGGCTGCACCATTTCATCTGCAATAGCAGCAAACCTTGCAAACGGTCTTAGCGTAGAACAGGCTGTTAAAGCTGCAAAAGAATATATAACAACAGCAATAGAGCATTCCTTTGCTATAGGCCATGGCGTAGGCCCTACAAACCATTTTTATACACTGTATAAAAAAGCCGGTATGCCTTGTGAGTAATTACTCATTAAGTAATAACTGAAATAAAGACTAAAAAAATCAAAATTAAGTATAATAAATTAAAATGCGTATTGTAAAGAAATTTCATTCTCTGCAATACGCATTTTTTAAATATATTAAATTTTAAAATTATGCCTTATTCACTTTAATGCTTCCATTTGAAAAATCATACTCAACTTTACAATCAACTGTTTTACCAACATCGTTATAAGTAAAGCTTCCATTAAACTCCAATATATTGTTTTTAACCCACTTTATTTCTTCGGCAGAACAGTAATTCTCACCGTCAATTCTAACATCCGTGCTGTATCCGTTATCAAAAGCTATTTTGTTTTTAGCACTTGATATAATCTCACAGCTTGATTTACCATTTAAAGGCGATATAACAAATAAAAATTCACTTTTCCCTGAACATGCCTTTACAGCCAGAAGTTTTTTATCCGGTGATAAATAAAAATCCCTTATATATGTCATAGGGTCAGAAAGAGTCATGTATTCTTTTAGCTTTCCGTCTTTTATCTGCCAAATTTTATTATATCCGCCGTAATCTGAATAATTGCAGAATGTATTAAAAAATACACTCCCGTCATTCATTACATATACATTTTCGTTTTTAAACTCATCAGTCAGTATATCACAGGCAAAATCAGCAGCATTTGCTATCTTTTCCCTGCTGTCAGCTTTAAAAGGCTCTATAGCATTAAATGCCTTTGTTTTAAGCTCACTGTCGTTGTAGCACTCAATAAGCCTGTTTATGGCTATATAAACTTCATAATCGTTACTTGAATTAAGAGCTGTAAAAAACTTATTGGCGTTAAACTCAATTTCTTCATCAGGCAGTGAAAAAAGCTCCGTATCTTCTTTTGTAATGTAACGCATATACATTTCATTGTCTTTAACATCTGCCTTTCCAAAAGCAGTAAAACAGAAAGAAGAAATCAAAACAGCACATACTCCTGAAATGCAAATACATTTTCCTAATTTCATAATCTCTGCCCCCTTCCGGTAAAAATCATTAAACACCCAGTATCACTTTACATAATTGTACCATTAAATACAGATGTTAAACATTAACAAATTATTACGTTTTTATTGAAAATATAAAATTCTGTAATTATACTTTTATATAAAAACACACAGCATAAAAATCCTTAAAAAGGAGCATAGACATAATATGGAAAAAAATATACCTCTTGACTTATACAGAATATTCTGCACTGTAGTTAGAACAGGCAATATGTCGGCAGCAGCAAAAGAGCTTTATATCTCCCAGCCGGCCGTCAGTATGTCGATACACCAACTGGAAGAAAGAATGGGCGCTCCTCTTTTAATCAGAACATCAAAAGGAGTACGAACAACACCGGAAGGCAATATGCTTTTTGAATATCTTGATCAAGCCCTTAGGCTTATAAGCACGGCAGAAAATAAGTTTATGGAAATGGTAAACCTTAAAACAGGAGAAATCCGCATAGGTGCCAGTGATACAGTTATTCAAAACTTCCTTATGCCCTATCTGGAAAAATTTAATATACAAAACTCACATATAAATATAAAAGTTACAAATAAAACAACATATGAATCACTGCGTCTTTTAAAAAGCGGTGTTGTTGACGTATGCTTTATAAACCTGCCTATAGAAGAAGACAGCGACCTTGAAATAAAAGAGTGTATAACAATACATGACTGTTTAATAGGCGGTACAAAATTTAAAGAACTTTCCAAAACCGGCATAGAGCTAAGCAAAATAAACGACTATCCTCTTTTGCTTTTGGAAGACTTAAGCAATTCAAGACGCTACCTTGACTCTTATGCCCAAAAAAACGGCGTTGTACTCCACCCCATAATAGAACTTGCCAGCAGTGACCTTCTTGTGGAGTTTGCAAAAATAAATCTTGGCCTTTCATTTGTAATAAAAGACTTTGAAGGAAGACACATAGATAACAAAACAATATTTGAAATACCGGTAAATCCACCTATACCCCAAAGAAGCATAGGCCTTGTTAAACTTAAAAACGTGCCTCTTTCTCATGCCGCAATGGGCTTTGTAAGTCTATTTTCCGAAACATGCAAAAAATAATACCAAATATTCCTTTAAAATTTTAGTGCCTGTAAAACAATAATTTATCTGTATTAAATCAATTTATTTAAAGCATAAATTTCAGTTTTAAATATAATGTAACAATTAACTTTTTTATAATATCTGAACATTTATTTTATATTGGCATTTTAGGCAAAAATAAAAAAACCGTCTTAAGTAAAGGCGGTTTTTATTGTTTGAAATTATTGCTTATAATTATTCTTCGTCTTCGCTGTCCTCGTCGTCTTCTTCCCAAAGCTCATTAAACGCATCGGAAACTCTCTCAAACTCATCGTCATCCTCAATAAGGGCAAGCTCTATGTCATCACCGTTTTCGCTGTAGCGGTAAATAAGAACTGTATCGTCCTCCTTAGGCAAAAGAGCTATATACTCTGCTCCATCTACGTCAAAAACGCCTATAATGCCACATTCAAGCTCTGTGTCGTCATCAAGTGTAAGAGTCATTGTTTCCATTTCTTCCATTACTTCATCGTCATGGTCGTGGCAGCCGCAGCCGCATTTCATATCTTCGCTCATAAACTATCTCCTTATAAAAAATTAATACCCAAGCTTACAAATACACTCATAATATATCAAAAAATATCACTGTTTGTATATAGGCAAAACTACTTATTTAAACTCTTTTCCATTGTTCGATTTTGCT
This sequence comes from uncultured Clostridia bacterium, assembly GCA_944384255.1. Classification (GTDB taxonomy): domain Bacteria; phylum Bacillota; class Clostridia; order Lachnospirales; family Anaerotignaceae; genus Neoanaerotignum_A. Next base: position 2,330 of record CALWSS010000122.1, on the reverse strand, counting down.
TTATTTTTCAAATTCTTTACCCTGTGTTCATTGGCAGAGTCAATTAAACTGCCGTATGACATTTCTTTTGCCTTAAACTTAATGTGAAATGCCTTTTCATACTTATTTATCCATTTTTTCTCAAAAGGTGAAATAAGTGAAATAACAATGCCTTCTTTTCCGCCTCTGCCTGTTCTTCCGGCTCTGTGCTGATAAAATATAGGCTCCTCCGGTATGTCAAGATTTATAACCATGTCCACATCTTCAAAATCCATACCTCTTGCTGTAATGTCCGAAGATATAAGCATGTTTATTCTGCCGCTTCTGAAATCCTCTATAGCCTTTCTTCTTTCCTTTTTCTTTGCAGCACCGTATATGCCGCCTGCCAAAAGTCCGTGGAACTGCAATTTTTCAACCATTTCGTCTGTTTCCTGCTGGTTGTTTATAAAAAGCATAACTTTTTTAGGCTTAAGCCCTGCCATTATTTTACGTACCTGAACTATCTTGTCACGTCTTTCACAGAGTATATAATAATGCTTAATGCCTTCCGGTATATCATCTGTGCCCTTTGCCATAACCGGCTCATGCATAAATTCCTTTGCCCGCTTAATGGTATTATTGTCCAAAGATGCAGACAATATAACAGTTTGACGGCTGTCTTTTAATGTTGTCTTTATAACCTGCCGTACACCTTCAATGTTTGCATCATCCAGCATTCTGTCGGCTTCGTCAATAACCATAATTTTAACTGTATGAGCCTGAATTTTTCTTTTTTTAATAAGGTCAAATATTCTGCCTGCCGAGCCAATAACTATCTGAGGCTTTTCTTTTAGCCTTTCAATCTGCCGTGTAATGTTGGCTCCGCCTATAATAAGAGCACTTTTTACATTCATGTCTGTATTTTTGCTTAAAAACTCAGCTTCGTTGTGCACCTGAACTGCAAGCTCATGAGTAGGCGTTAATATAATAGCCTGAGTGCTTCTTAAAGCAGTATCAACAGCCATAAAAACCGGCAGAAGATATGCCAGAGTCTTTCCCGAACCTGTTTGAGATTTAGCTATAACGTCTTTTTTATCCAGCATAAGCTTAATAACACTTTCCTGAACCTTTGTAGGCTCAGTTATGCCGTGCTTTTCCAAAGCTTTTATAAGCCTTTGGTCTATTTTCAATTCTTCAAAAGTCATTTGTATACCTCTTTTCGGCTTATCCACATAAAATTATAATTTCCCAGTGTTTACACACAAATTATACTCAACTGTTAACAGAATACCAGAAAATACGGCTCTTTGTCTACAATTAAAATACCCCGAAATATTTATAAACCATAAAACAAATTGCTTATAACCTATATTTTGTTTATACTTAAATTATAACTTACCAATAATCAAAATACCTTTATAGGAGGTATAAATATGTTTATAAAAATATGTGTTATAATAGTTGTTTGTTTTTCATTGTTGGATTTTTTCGGCTTAAAAATCCATATTCAAAAACAGTACAGAACTTCACCGTATTTAAGACACTACCAGATAATAAACGGCATACTTGAGCTTATTTTTGCCTTATGCGGCATATTTTATATGTTTGAAGAAAAATTTCCCATTAAATACAACTCAATTCTTTATATCATAGTTGGTTTTTTAATGATTGCCGTAATAATACTCAGGGGACTTAATTCCCGTTCTTTTATTAAAAAATCTCAGAAAATAAATGAAAAACAACCATAAAAAGCCTTCTTATTTTTTATTAAGAAGGCTTTTTTATATTTACTCCTGCCTTAAAACAAGCTCGCTTTCGTTAAAATACTCTCTTATACCGTCAAATATAGCCCATGCCGTTTTCAGCCTGTATTCCTCAGTATTAAGCTTCTGCTCCTCGTCAGGATTGGAGAGAAAACCACATTCTATAATAACAGACGGTATCTCGGTATTTTTAATTATGTAATAACTGGAATTTTCTTTTGCTACTCTTTTGTTCTTTTCATCAAGAGCACTTATAAGACTTGCCTGTATTTTCTCAGCTAAAGCTTTTCCGCCCTCAGAGCCTTTAAAATAAAATGTCTGAGCACCCTTAACACCTTCCGATGTATAGGCGTTTTGATGAATACTTATTAATATGTCTGCATTGCTTTCATCAACTACACTAATGCGTTTTTTCATGTCCTCGGATTTTGTTTGGCCCAAAGCCTCGTCACTGCTTCTTGTAAAATAAACATCAGCTCCGGCTTCTTCCAAAAATAAACACAGCTTTTGGGCAATGTCAATGTTTATGTCTTTTTCGTTCATACCGTGTTTTCCCGTTTTTCCCGGGTCCCATGGCCCGTAATTTAAAATACGCTAAAATCTCCAGTG
>CALWSS010000121.1 GCA_944384255.1 uncultured Clostridia bacterium | reverse complement strand
GCTTTTTCAAGCGGTTTTAAATCAGCTTTATAAACCATACCCTTATCACAATAAAGTGCTGTTTCCGGGTTAATAGGCATCTGGCCTATTACATCAATGCCGTAACCATCAGCTACTATATCTATTTTGCTTTCACCGTAAAGATAAATCTTTCTGCCGCAGTCAGGACAAGCAACATAGCTCATGTTTTCAATAATACCAAGAATTGGTACATTCATAAGCTTAGCCATATTAACGGCTTTACCTACAATCATACTTACAAGTTCCTGAGGTGAGGAAACAATAACTATTCCGTCAATAGGCATTGACTGGAATACTGTAAGAGGTACATCGCCTGTTCCCGGAGGCATATCTACAAAAAGATAATCCACATCTTCCCAAATTACCTCTGAATAGAACTGCTGAACAACACCGGCTATAATAGGACCTCTCCAAACAACAGGGTCTGTGTCATTATCTACCAGAAGATTAACACTCATAACCTCTATTCCGTTTTCACTTTCTACAGGAAGCATGCCATACTGATTGCCGCCTGCTTTTTTATTAATTCCGAACATTTTAGGTATTGAAGGACCTGTAATGTCGGCATCAAGAATACCAACTTTATATCCCTTGTTTTTCATAGAACAAGCCAACATTGAAGTAACAAGAGATTTACCAACGCCGCCTTTTCCGCTTACAACACCAATTATTTTCTTAATATGGCTGTATTTGTTAGGCTCAATAATCATGCTTTCCTGAGTTCTCTCACTGCAGTTTTCTGAGCAGCTTGAGCAGTCATGTGAGCAATTTTCACTCATTAAAATCAGCTCCGTTTCTATTTTCTATTTTTAAATTATAATCTTTTCAATGTATAAATGTCAATAAAAGCATTAATAAATAACATATTGCCGCTAATTAAAGTCTTTAATTACAAAAACCCTTCTTAAAATTCAGAAGGGTTTTACTGTTTTAATAACTTACATTACCTACACCCAAATATGGTTCAGGACTTACCGCTTTACCATTTACTCTAACCTCAAAATGACAATGGTTTCCTGTTGAGTTACCTGTTGAACCACATTTTGCAATTACCTGTCCTCTTGTTACAGACTGGCCTTTTGAAACTACAAGACTGGAATTATGGCCATAAAGTGTAACAAGACCGCCGCCATGATCAATCATTATTGTGTTTCCGTAACCGTTCATCCAGCCGGAATAAATAACTGTTCCTGCCTCTGCAGCTACTATGTTAGAACCATATGGTGCCGGAATATCATAGCCAGTATGCAACTCACGTCTTCCGCTTATAGGGTTATTTCTGTTAATAAATCCACTGCTTAAGCTTGAAGAAGATGCAGCTTTTGCAGGCACAGGCCAGTTAAGCTGACCGCCTGTATATACATAACTGGATGAATATGATGATGCTGACAAAGCCTGATTAATAAGTGCCTCAACCTGACGGCTTGCTTTTTCATCGTTGGCAATCATTTCTTCATACATAGCCTCATCATTTTGATACTGAATAAGCTTTTCTTTCTTTTCAGCCATTATTTCATCAAGTTCTTGTTTCTTCTGCTCATTTTCTTTAACAAGTTCTTCAACTCCAGCTTTTTCTTCAGCGATTTCTGCTGTTTTAACTTTTATTGTATTTTCAGCTTCTTTAAGATTTGACAGTATTTCGTTATCATATTCCATTATATCTTCTACATACTGAATCCTTGCCAGCATATCTGATATACTTTTAGACTCGAATATTACATCCAGATAACCTGTAGTACCGTTTTCATAGAAAAACTTAATTCTATCGCCAAAAACATCAAACTGCTTTTCTTTTTCTTCAGTCGCTTTCTCAAGCTCTGCCTCAGACTGTTCCAATCTTCCTGAAACATCGTTAAGGTCTTCCAATGACTTATCATATTCTTCGCTTGCCGCTGAAAGAACCTGATCAAAAGCGTCTATTTCCTGCTGCAAAGTAAGCTGTTGCTGTTTGGCATTTTCAAGAGCTGCCTTAGCATCCTTAGTTTTTTGTGCCAAAGCATCCCTTTCATCCTGAAGCTGCTGTAATGTTTTAGCTGTGGCTGTAGTGTTTGGAGTAAAAACCATAGCAGCAGTAAGCATTATACAGCATACAGCCAACATTCTTTTAGCCTGAATAACATATCTTTTCATGTACTGCCCTCACAACCTTATAAAATAAATAATTATATATAAGCAACTTAAAGCAGACAGCAGGACTTACCCCACCGTCTGCTTATTAAAAGCATTATTATCTAATTACTCGTTTTGCCATTACATAAGTTCTGGCACTGTAGTCATCAGTCAATGATGAAATGGTAACACCATAAACTTTGCCTGATGAAGAATGTATGTATTGGTTACCGCCTATGTAGATACCTACATGTGAAATGCCCCCGTCATTAACACCGTCTGTATCAAAGAAAACTAAATCACCAGCCGTAAGCTCACTTTTGGAAATTTCAACACCATCTGAATAAGCCATTGATGCTGAACTTCTCTGTAAACTAATGCCGAAGTTTTTAAATACTGAATAAACAAAACCTGAACAGTCAACACCTGAATTAAGGTTTGTGCCACCCCAAACATAAGGAGTGCCTATAAACTGCTGAGCATATTCAACAATAGCTTGTCCCTTTTCTGATGAAGAAGAACCCCTTGAAGGTTTTTCACCATCTCTGATAGAAACATACTCAGCACTAACAAATCCAGTAACATTTCCGTCAGTAACTTTTATCCAGTCATTGCTTACAGCAAGTACATCAACATAATCGCCGTACTCTAATGTTGTAAGAACATCAAAGTCTGTACCGGCTCCGCTTCTTACTCTAAGACCGCTTGTAGCAGTTACTGCAGCATATTTGTTTGAAACTTCGGTAAAGTTATTCTCTGAATCTACCGGAGAAGCAGATAAAGCAGAAGCTGCTGCAACAGTTGTATCTTCTGCCTGAGAAGCACTGCTGTCTGTTGCTACTTTATCTAATATTTCACCGTCAACAAATTCCTTGCTGACATAAGCGATGTCACCGTTAGTTCTTACTATTTTATACCAGCTGTCGTTACTGGCAACAACTGTTACTGTATCACCTGAGTTAACTGTGCCTACAACATCAGATTGAGAAGAAGCCGAGCTTCTTACATTTACCTGATCAGCTGCAACCTTTCCCTCAGCCTGTGATACAATTATGTAGTCAGAAAAAACATAAGCTTCCTGATTATTGTAATTAATTTTATACCAATTTCCTTCATTAGAAAGAATATCGATTTCGTCTCCTTCAAAAAGAAGACCAAGTTTTTCAGACTCGGTATCAGCCGACTGTCTGACATTTATTTGGTTTGCGTTTACAACACCCTTGTTTTCCGCAAAAGCGGCCATACTGCACCCGACAGCTAATAATGTACCTAAAACAGCTGCCGAAGGTAATATCCCCTTCACTTTCATGAATAGCCTCCAATCAAATGTTACATTTTTGTTACAGACTTAGTATAAAAAATAATCCTATAAATGTCAATAGGTTTTTATTAATTACAAGTCTTTTACACATATTTTGTTATAAATGCACAAAATATACCAATATATTACTTAATTATGACGATTTGATTAAATTATATTGGTTTATTAAACGTGGCATTTATTAAATAATTGTTACATAAAAAGTTATTCATGAAACAAATTTTAAATTAATGTTGAGGTTAATTTAACAATTTATTACATATATTAAAAATAATACATGTAACCGAAAAAGCAGATACCCCTTGAACAAAGCAGTAACCTCATGCCAAAATTAAACAGTTCTTTTACTTTTAATTTCAGCATATACTTCATACAGAGGAACGTTGAATCTTTGAGCGATTTCTCTTACACAATCATATTCAGGATACATTCTTGGCCCTTTTTTAGTATACACGCATTTTACCTTTACAGGGCCATAAGGTGTATCTATCTCCTCAAATGTTCTTGTAAGGCATGTTCTCTTTTCAGTACGGCAGCGTATTCCAATGGCAGTAGTTTCTTCAAAAATAATATCTTCCATTGTTTCTTTTAAGCTGTCATCACAAATAACGGTAAGCTTATAAGCCGGACGGTTCTTTTTCATATAAATAGATGTATAAAAAGCATCCTTTGCACCGGCCTTAAAAAGCCTCTCTAAAACATAGCCCAACATTTCCCCTGTAGAGTCATCAATGTTTGTTTCAAGAATTGTAATGTTATCTGTATATCTTTCAGGCATAATTATTAACCCTCGGTTTCTCCAATCATAACCCTAAGAATATTCGGGATAGAGAAATTTCTTTTACCTGCACCATATCCTGTAGCTTTAAGCTTCATAGGCGGGCACATTCCAAAATTTTCCGAAAGTTCAGCTATTATTGCAGCACCAGTCGGAGTAACCATTTCACTCATAACGTCTATTTGACGGTATATAACATTGGAATCAGCAAAAATTTCTGCTGTTGCGGGAGCAGGAACAGGCATGTGTCCATGCTGACATTTAACAAAACCATGTCCGTCATTAACAACAGATGAACATATAACATCCGGTTTAATCATGTCAATTAAAATAGCTGTTCCAATTATATCAACTATTGAGTCAAGAGCGCCTACCTCATGGAAATGTACCTCATTAAGAGGTTTTGAGTGCACTTTTGCCTCAGCCTTTGCAACACGCATAAAGATTCTTTTGGCCAAGTCTTTTGCTGTTTCAGAAATTGTACTGTTATCAATAATAGTGTTTACATCATCTATATTTCTATGTACATGAGCATGGTGATGTTCATGAGAGTGAGCGTGGTCATGTGTATGCTCATGAGAATGCTCATCATGAATATGTTCATGATCATGATGATGTTCATGGCCATGTTCGTGGTCGTGCTCATGTTCATGGTGGTGTTCATGCTCGTGGTCATGATGATGTTCTTCGTCTAAATACTCACCATTAGTAAGAATTACATCAACATCCTGTGCACCTATGCCGCTTTTTTCCGTTCTTGAAAATTTAATTTCAAAACCTTCAACATTGAGCTTTTTCATTTCGGTCAAAAAAGCGTCTTTGTCTATTCCAAGGTCTATTAAAGCAGCAAGAGTCATGTCACCGCTTATACCCGAAAAGCAATCAAAGTATAAAACTTTTTTCATTAATTTCCAACTCCCAACTTATTAATACTGTTAGCTGTATATCCGGCCCCAAAACCGTTGTCTATGTTTACAACAACTACACCGTTAGCGCAGCTGTTAAGCATACAAAGCAGCGATGAAAGACCGTTAAAATTAGCTCCATAACCTACAGATGTAGGAACAGCAATTACCGGCTTATCAGTAAGTCCGCCTATTACGCTGGCAAGAGCCCCCTCCATTCCGGCCACAGCTATAACCACATTAGCTTTAGTAATAACATCAAGCTTTGATAACAGCCTGTGAAGCCCTGCAACACCAACATCATACAAACGCTCGACATTGTTGCCGAGATACTCACACGTAATAGCAGCTTCTTCAGCAACCGGTATATCACTTGTGCCTCCGGTTGCCACAACAACCGTTCCGCCTGTTTTCTTAAGAGGCTCACGCTCAATTTTAATTATCCTTGCAGCCTCATAATAAACAGCATCATCATAGGCAGCTTTAACAGCATTATACTTTTCTTTGTCTGCCCTTGTTCCAAGTATATTTTTTGTGCCTGCTTCAAGCATCCTGCCCATAATGCCAACAATTTGTTCTGCGGTTTTACCAGCACAATAAATCACTTCAGGACAGCCGTTTCGCATCTCTCTTTGATGGTCTATTACGGCATATCCTAAGTCTTCAACCGGCGCTATTTTAAGTTTGCGCTCAGCTTCCTCAAGTGAAATATTTCCGTTTTTGTAATCGTCAAGTAATTTTTTAATGTCCAATCTGAGCACCTCAATCCATACTTCCGCTTCTAAAGCCCTCTAAGTCGAGAGTTACATATTTATAACCTAAATCTTTTAATAAGGAAACAATGGAATCATCGTTAATAAAGTCAGCAAAGTATTTATGCGGAATTTCAATTCTGGCTATATCACCATGCACACGTACCCTGCCGGATAATATGCCTTTGTCCGCTATAAACTTTTCTGCCTTTTCAACTTTTGAAAACGCCTCTTTTGTTAATTCTGTGTTATACATAAACCTTGTTGCTAAGCATGAATTAGAAGGCTTGTCCCATGTTTCAAGACCCATTTGTTGCGCTGCCTGTCTAATTTCATTTTTTGTAAACCCGGCTTCATAAAGCGGGCTTACAATGCCAATTTCTTCAGCCGCTTTTGCTCCCGGCCTGTAATGTTTGGCATCATCAGCGTTTTTTCCGTCGGCAATTAAATTGTAGCCTTCTTTGCCGGCTCTTTCAATTACGGCCTGCATAATATTCTTTTTGCAGTAGTAGCATCGCTCTTTTGTATTGTTTCTGAACTGGCTTACACTAAAAACGTCTACGGTTTCCAAGAACACTTTAGCTCCTGCATTTTTTGCAAGTCGCAAAGCGTCTTCTACATCTTTAGTAGCCACATTATCCCCTTTTGCCATAACGGCTATAACTTTGTTGCCTAATGTTTTTACCGCCATGTTAAGTAGGAAATCCGAGTCAGTGCCGCCCGAATATGCTATGCATACTTTGCCATAGCCTTTAAGAATATCACTTAGCCTCTCGATTTTTTTGTCAATACACATTGTTCTCCTCCATGCCTACTGTGAAATAACACTGCCGTTTCCGTCTATCTGGAAATAAGTCTGAGGAACAACACCCTTAATAATTGTATCTATGAGCATAATTTTTCTTGTAGCTGTTACATCAGTGCTCTTTAAAGGGTTAACAAGCCTCATAGTTACTTCAACTGTAAGCCATACCTTATAATTAGTTTGATTAATACCAGCCGCTGTAAAAGATGTTTCATAATCAACGGAGGTATCATCCTTATATACCAGAGTAAAACTTACGTCAGGTCCGGTATTGGATAATATGTCAACGCCGCAAGCGACGCCGAGAGGTATCGCTATTTTCTTTTTGCCCTGTTTTGAAAAAGTTTCGTCCAGTTTGCTGTCTACAATCGAACAAAGGTTATTAACAAGCACTGTATCAGCAGATACGGTTTTTGTTTCATTATGTACACTGATAAAATCGGATGATTCTAAACCCAATTCAGCAATGCTTTGCCTAACCACATTGTCAATAGTTTTATCGGCAAAAGATTTAACTTCAAGACAGGATGTTTCAATAAGAACGGGCATAATTCTTTTATTAATGCCCGATAATATTATAACAGAAAATAAAATAAATACAAACATTATGAGCATATTTTTTAAATTTTTTTTAGTTTTTTTGTTTATAATCAGCATAAGTATCACCTTTAAGTATTTTATGCCTGAAAGCTTGTCATAAATTATCAAATTTAAAGCATAAACTTGAGGTAAAAATATAAAATTCAATTAAAACAACATAAAGTTATTAATTTTTTAATATTTTCTGTTATTTTGCTTTATTAAAATTGGTAATTCTGTTATAATCCTTTCTTGAAAGGAGGCATACTATGAACTACTCTCAGGATGCCAATCACAGACGCAGAAACACTAAGAGAAGAAAACGCAGAAAAAAGAAAGCTACAATAGGTATAATTATTTTAAGAATAATTGTAGTATTAGCAGTAGTCGGATGTTTTGCCGTAGGCGGCGCTTTTATAGGCGCTTATACAGGCATTATAGAAAGCGCTCCTGCTTTAAGCTCAATAGATGTTACACCTGAGTCTTATACTTCAATTATTTATGACGAAAACGGTAACGAAATCGATACCCTTCATGGTGAAGAAAACAGAGAATATGTTAAACTCTCACAAATTCCTCTTGATTTGCAGCATGCAGTTATTGCAATAGAGGACGAGCGTTTTTACGAACATAACGGTATCGATATAAAAGGTATGTTCAGGGCACTTTTTGTAAATATCAAAAACATGGAATTTTCACAGGGTGCAAGTACAATTACTCAGCAGCTTATGAAAAACGAAGCCCTTACATCTGAAAAAAAGCTTAGCAGAAAAATTCAGGAACAATACCTTGCAGTCAGCTATGAAAAAGAGCTTACTAAAAAGCTCGGCTCAAAAAAGCTTGCTAAAGATTATATTCTTGAACTTTACCTTAATACCATATCATTAAATCATGGTCTTAACGGAGTTCAGGCAGCAGCTAAGTTCTATTTTGGCAAAGATGTAAGCGAGTTATCTCTTGCTCAGTGTGCTTCAATAGCAGGTATTACAAAAAACCCTTCAGCATATTCTCCTTTAAGTCATCCTGACCAAAACAGGGAAAGAATGCTGCTTGTGCTTGATAAGATGCTTAGTCTTGGTTATATAACACAATCACAGTATGATGAAGCCTGTGCTGAAGATGTGGCAAGTGAAGTTGTTGGTATAAATGATACAAACGAAGGCACAGAATCATATCACAGCTACTTTGTTGATTCTGTAATTGTAGAATTAGCTGACCAGCTTATGGAAGAAACACCGGGATTAACAAAACAGCAGGCATACAACCTTATATATAGCGGCGGCCTTAAAATTTATACAACAATAGATACTTCTATACAAAACCAAATGGAAGAATCTTTTGCAAATGACTCTTTATTCCCGCCTAAGTGCAGTACATTAACGGCAAGCTATACAATTTCTGTTTCTGACAACACTACGGGCGAACAAGAAAACATATACAGAGAGCAAATCGTAGCTAATAATGATGAAGCAGAGGCCTTTGCCCAGTCAGTTAAAGACGAAGTTTTAAGTGAAGGCAAAACCATGATACTTGATAAACTTAATGTTGCAAAATCACTCCAGTCAGCAATGGTAATAATAGATTACCATAACGGTCATGTTAAAGGTATTATTGGCGGACGAGAAAAAACAGGCGACCTTGTTTTTAACCGCGCAACTCAGGCTTTAAGGCAGCCAGGTTCCTGTTTTAAAGTGCTTGCTTCATACGCCCCTGCAATCGATCAGGGCATTGTTATGCCGGGGACAGGAATAAGAGATGAATATTTTGAATATAACGGATGGGTTCCTAAAAACTGGTATTCCGGTTACAGGGGCATGTGCACAGTCCGTGAAGGTATTGAGGACTCACTTAATATACTGGCAGCCAAAGTTATAGTTATGGTAGGTGTTGACACAGCTCTTGATTACCTCGAAAATTTCGGCTTTACAACACTTGTAACTGAAACTAATGAAAACGGGTTAAGCGACCGCGTTCCAGCTATTTCTCTTGGCGGAATAACAAACGGCGTATCTGTTTTGGAGCTTACCGCTGCATACAGCGCTATAGCAAACGGCGGAGAATATATAAAACCAATATTCTATACAAAAGTACTTGACCATAACGGAAATGTTCTTATAGACAATACAATACCTGAAAGCCACAGAGTTATAAAGGAAACTACAGCCTATATGCTTACGGATATGATGAAAGGCGTTATCACACGCGGTACTGGTACACTTGCAAGATTTACAAATATAAGCATGTCTGAAGCTGGCAAAACTGGCACAACAAGCGATGACAAAGACCTTGTTTTTGTTGGCTATACACCATACTACTGCGCCGGAATTTGGATGGGATACGATAACCCTAAGAAGATAGAATATGATAAGAGCTATCACCTGCTTTTATGGAAAGATATTATGGAAAACATACATCAAGGTCTTTCTGACCCAGGATTTGCAAAACCATCAGGTCTTACAACAAGCAGTATATGCTCTGTATCAGGTAAATCACCAAGCGACCTTTGCTCACAAGACTATTATGGAAATACAATAGCTTCCGACATCTGTGCAGCTGAATATGTAAACAATACAGGCGTATGTGATATGCATAAACAATTTACTGTATGTTCAGAAAGCGGCAAGCTCCCGGGACCAAACTGTAAAACAATGACCGTTGTTTTAGCCGTAGACGGAGAAGAAGGCAGCTATGAGATTAAAAATGCACCTTCTGAAGCACCAGAAGGCAAAGTTCTTATTAATCTTAATGAAACTTGCACAGAAGAACATGAACCTGATATAAGCGATATTATGTCAGAAGAAGGCGGCGTTATTTCAGGTAATGCAGAAAATAACAATTCTTCATCTTCACAGTCATCTGAAAATAGCGGAAATACTGGAACCGGAAATTCTGAAAATACTGGTAATTCTGAAAACTCAGGTAATTCTGAAAATACAGGTGGACAAACCGGTGATAATAACCAGACACCTGAAACCCAACCGGATAATGTAACACAAGGCGGTGAATCAGAACAGCAAAATAACGATTCAAACACAACCCTTCTTCCGGGCATACTTGATGAATAATTAATATAATAATTTGATAATAATGTCAGAAAAAACAGGCTTTCTTTATAAGAAAGCCTGTTTTTATGGTTTATGGTATTATACTACCGTAAAAATAAGAAGCCATAGCTCCACCATCAATTAAAATATCAGTTTCTGTAATAAATGCACATTTAGCACCCATTAGCGGCTCTGCTACGTTGGCCACCTCATCTTCAGTACCTGGTCTACCTGCCGAACACTTAGCAACCATGTTTTTATAAAACTCCCCTCTTGATACGTTAAATTCATCAATAGCAAGAGGAGCAACAATAATTCCCGGGTGATATAGAATTTATCCCGGCTCCTTTTTTACCCCATTTAACCGATTCTGACATAACATGCTTTTTATTGCATATTTCGACTATTATGAAAAAAACTGCTCTCAAATTAGAGAACAGTTTTTAATACGAAATATTGATATTAAACTTGCTTATTAAAATATCAGCAAATTCCTCAATATATTAACTGGAATTATCTTTTTTCCAAAACAAACAGTAATTTTGAATAATCCACTCGTTTTTTCACAAAAGCGGTATACTGCTAACAAATTGAGTAATGTTTTAAACTCAAGTATCCCAAACATAATATTTTATATTTGAACTTATCTTAGTAATCTGCTATCTGTAATCAGGATATTTTTAATATAATAAAGTCATATAAAAACACCAACTGCAAAGCCGGCTACCAATGAAAATAACATAATATAAGCTATATATAGCAAGAACATTCTGCCGCCTAATATAATCTTTAATGCACCTAAATTAGTAATTTTAGTTGCAGGACCTGTCAGCATAAATGATGCAGCACTGCCAATACTCATTCCATCAAGCAGCCATTGATAAAGCAAAGGTATTGTACCACCACCGCAGGCATAAAGAGGCACCCCAATAGTCGCAGCCATTAAAACACCAAATGCCTCGTTTCCTCCAAAAATCATAGTTACTGCCTCAGCAGGCACATATCTTTGAAATAATGCAGAAATCAGAATACCAATCAAAAAATAAATACCTGTAGCTTTTATATTGCGTCCAAGATTTTTTGTATATCTTACAAGAATATTTGACGCTGTATCATGATTTTGTGGTTCCTGAAATCCGTCAAATCTAAAAAACGGCTTGTTTTTGTATAAAAAATGAATTAACATTCCGCTGCATATACCACAAATAAAACATGTAATTATTCTTACAATTAAAACAACTTTTCCTAAAGCAAAGCTATAAATAATAAGCTGTGGGTTTAGCAGTATAGAACTCATAATAAAAGCTGCAAGAGTATCATCTTTCATACCGCTTTTTGAAAAAGATGCCGCAATAGGTATTGTTCCATACATGCATAAAGGTGAAATGATACCAAGAATACTGGCTATAACAATTTTTGCAGCACCTATTTTTTTGTTAGAAAGTTTTACAAAGCAATTATGTATTTTATCCTTAAAAAATACAGATATTGCAGAACCAACTGACATGCCCAATACCCAGTACCAAAAAATCTGACGAAACTGTATATCAAAGTAATACCATATATAAATCAGCTCTCTTTGGATAAAATCCAATGCTTTTTTCTCCTTTCTTATAAAAAGTATAATTTTTTACTTTTGTTTAAAAAAAATATGCTTATTTTTGTTCTTTTAACATTTGTAATGTATTCTTCATCTGTATTTTATTTCTTAACTAAATAAATTTTTTAAATTCAATCAATAATGTTTTATACTTGCTATAACACACTTCTTAAAACAGAATTTATTTACATACTAAAATAAATGTCATCATTTACAGGCTCAAGCCACTCATTAGAAGTTTCTTCTCCCGGAACTTCAACGGCAATATGTGAAAACCAACTGTCTTTTTTGGCTCCATGCCAATGTTTTACATTTGCAGGAATTGTAATTACCATACCCGGCTTTAAACTTACAGCTTCCTTTCCTTCTTCCTGATACCAGCCTTCTCCGGCAGTACAAATAAGAATCTGGCCTCCCCCAGATTTTGCATGGTGTATGTGCCAATTATTACGGCATTTAGGTTCAAAAGTTACATTTGCTAAAAATACAGCACATTCTCCCGGTACTGTTAAAGGATTTAAATAGGAATTACCTATAAAATATTGAGCATAAGCAGTGTTTGCATTTCCCAATCCAAATATATTAATATTATCGAATATTTCTTTGTTTTCAGTTCTCATATATTTCATCCTTTCATTAAATTTTTATCTGAATAATTCAATTAATAAACAGTTTTTACGTATTGATGCTATAAAAAGTATTAGCCGCTGACATACATTTTTTACAACTAAATACAGCACTAAGTCAGTTCCAATTCAATAAAAATCATGTATTTTCAACGGCAATACTTATATTTAACAATCTTTTTATAAAATAATTTATTTTTTAATCTATACTTATTAATTGATATTTACGGCTTCCCAAACCTATGCTTTCAGCATGTTCTAAAGCATGAATACCATTTCTGGATTCCATACGTTCTATTAACGAAGCTCCGTCCTGAGCATTATATACCAAATCAACACATGCCTGATCAAGTGCTACAGGGTCATAAGAAGCCAATATACCAATATCATGCATGTCCGGTTCAGCCGGATTTCCGTCACAATCACAGTCTACACTTAAGCGATTCATAACATTTATATAAAGAATATTTCCGTCTAAAGCATCAACTACAGATTTTCCGGCCTCTGCCATAGACTCAAGAAAAGCGTCCTGCTCTCCGCTCCAAATACTTCCGCCAGTACCGCCAGAATGAATGTGAGCTTTTCCATCAGCTGAAGCAATTCCTATAGAGATGTTTTTAATTGCACCACCAAATCCTGCCATTGCATGTCCTTTAAAATGGGAAAGCACTACATAATAGTCATAGTTTGTAAAATGACTGCCTACATAGTTTTCAGTTAAATTTGTTCCGTCTTCAACAGGAAGAGCTATAGAGCCGTCCTCATCCATAATATCAACATTAGCAATTTCCGTATAACCATGGTCCTTTGCCACCTGATAATGCATGGCTGTGCTGGCTCTAGCCCCACCGTAAGCAGTATTGCATTCTACAATAGTAGGGTTTTCAAAAGATTTAACCAAGTCCCCTATAAGCTCCGGTCTTAGGTAATTGCTTCCCGGTTCACCTGTTGAGAGCTTAACTGCAATTTTACCGCTGATTTTAGGATCTAATGCATTATAAATTTCCATTAGGCCCTTTGATGAAATATCCGTTGTCATATATACAACCGGTGTGTCTTCTGAACTAACTTCAACATTTTCAGTTTTATTATTATTTTCGGTTTTTTTATCTTCAACTGGCTGTTGTTCAATTTCTGATTTTCCGGCAGCTTTATACTCTTTTGATGAACATCCCGTTGCTGCCATTAGCAATGAAACAGCACAAAATAGCAATAGTTTTTTCATGACATTCTCTCCTTTTGATATTTTTTTATATTCAACTTTTTCAATTCCTTTGATGCAATATGAGCTGTAAATATAAATAAACCCATTATTGCAATGTAATCAAAATAAAACAGTAGTTTCGATTCATTAAAGTCCAGAAAAACAAACTGTGTTTTAACAAACATGTAATTAATAAGGCTACGTTTCAGCAGTACAAAACAGCCATAAAGTGCTATAATAAACCCAAATAGGTTCAGTATAATTCTAAAATATAAAGCATTTATTCTATTGCCTATTCGTTTTTTAGCTAATGAAATAAATACTGCCCAGTGAATACCTAAGTGAAACGACATTAGCACAAATCCCCAGTAAACCGAAGACATGTGCAGTATTCTTGCAAATGAAATACTGCCAAAACTTGGCAGAAAATCAAATACATAATTAGATAGCATAATACCGCTTATCATCATACAGACCATTGATAAAAGCACAGCTGTATTTATAACTAACTGGAAAATACGAAATAAATTATATGTTCCGCTAAATAATTTTTTATACCAATTCCAGTTTAAGGCTTGGTGCAGAACGAACAATATAAACATGATAGTTCCTACCAATTCATGGGCTGTCTCACCCCAAAAATGGTATCCCATTAAAAAGAAAAGTGCCAGTGTCATAAGAATATCAACTAATATTTTAAATTGTTGCTTGTTCTTCACAAAGACATTCTCCTTTCTTATATGTTTCCTAATTTAAAAAGCTTATTGATTAAACATAAACCGCCAATATAATTGTTTTTGTTAGGAATTTCTTATATTAAAATTATGTAAATAATAATCATTATCTGGCAGTATATCTGCACATTACTAATATTAAATTTATTTCAAACCTTTACCAAGGAGATACGCCTTATTTGGGTATTCAGAATTCTGAGTCATTAAAGGAGTTCCACATCCATAACCAAGTACCACGCCTTCATCTTTAAAGTTTAAATAACAGGCTAAAGTTTTATAATGCATCTCTAAGTCATCAAATGTCCAATTATCGTTATTCCATGCAACAGATAACAGAGCTGACCTCATTTTTTTATTTTGAAGACTGCTGTTAAAAGCACAAAATCTGTCAATAAGTGTTTTCAGCTGTGCAGTCATTCCAAAATAATATAACGGAGTTACAAATACAATCATATCAGACTCTAATATTTTTAATCGTATATCTTCAACATCGTCATTTTGAACACATGGACCTTCATATCCACAATGAATACAGCCGATACAAGGATGAATATTTGCATGTGCTATATCAATTACCTCAATTTGATGACCAGCCTCTGTTGCTCCCTGAATGAAATAATCAGCTAATATCCGTGATGAACCATTCTTGTTTGGACTGCCCATTAGCATAATAATTTTCATAATATACAGTCCTCCTTCTTATTAATACAACCGACTTATTATAACTTTTATAGCTTAATCTTTGGCTAATAAATCTTTTCCGGCATTTAATGCATTAAACAATCTTGGTATTCCCATATAACCGCTGGCATGAACAAGAGCACATACAATTTCTTCTTTTGTGTTGCCTGCTTTTAAAGCCCCGGAAATATGGCTCTTAACCTGAATATCAGCTCCACCCATAGAGGCAAGTAATACTACAGTAAGGAGTTCACGGGTCTTAGCATCCAGACCTTTTCGTGTTTGAAAATCACCAAAACACAGTTCTGTCAATAATTGAGGAACAAAATCAGCAAAATCTCCCGGAAGGTAAGCATAGCGTTCTTTAATTTCTGTGCCGTAAATAGGTTCCTGTATTGCCAGTCCTCTTTCATATCTTTCAGTATCTGAAGAAAGAGTGCTTTGTTTTTCCAAAGGAAGTTTAATTTCATTTTCTGCAAATACTTCGTTCATTGTACCAATAGCATTTAGTGTTTTAGGAAAACCTATAAATGGTGCACATTGATAAATAGCTTCTCTAATTTCCACAGGTGTGCATCCTGAGTTCAGACTTGCCTGAACATGTGCTTTAAGCTGTGGAAGTGTACTGAGAGATGCTAATACTGTAACTGTTATTAACTCACGAATACGATTATCTAAACTGCCAACATAACAGACATCTCCAAAAATATATCCTTGAAGTATCTGCATAAATTCTCCGTCAGTTCCTTCATCACCTGATGCATGGATATGAAAAAGCTCCTGCACCTTTTTTTCCGTTCTTTCTTTTCTATTCATAATAAAACCACTTCTTTCTTTTTATTTTGATGATTGTTATTAGAACTTATCAGCCCACTGTTTCAACTTCTCATCTGAAACTTTGCCATTAAACACATTGCCGTCTTTTATTACAGCATTTGGACAGCTGGAAGAGAGTTCTTTTGCTGTATTGCCAATACCGCTTCCACCGGAAGTAGCAAACAAAGCAATATTTTTGCCTGAAAAATCATAGCTTTCCAAAAAAGTACGTACAATTGTTGGAGCTGTATACCACCATATAGGAAAACCAATAAAAATTCTGTCATACTTCTCTATTTGAGCAGAATTATCTGCTAATTCAGGCCTTGAATTGGCATTATCCATTTCAACTGAACTGCGGGATTTTTTATCCATCCAATTTAAATCAGCTTTAGTATAAGGTACAGCCGGTTTTATTTCATACAGGTCTGCACCAATTACTTTTGAAAGATTTTCAGCTAATTTTTTAGTTGTACCACTTGCAGAGAAAAAAGCTACTAATGTTTTACTCATTTTATGACCCTCCTGTTTATAATAAAAATAGTTTTATATGTCATTATGTTTTAATTAATATCCAAGCTCTTTAACCCAGTTTTGAATGTCCTCTTTTGAAGAAGACGCCTCTTCCTCATAACAATCAAAAATATTGTCTGAAATTTCTGCGTCAGGAATTGCATTTTTAATAATTTCCACACTTTCTGCAAGTCCTCCAGTGCCATGAGAGCAGAAAAGATAAACCTGTTTGCTGGTAAAGTCATATTCTTCCAAAAATGTAAGTATAGCCATAGGCACTCCATACCACCAATTGGGATAACCTATAAAAATAACATCATAGTCATCAAAATTTTCTATGCTTTGAGTTAACTGAGGCCGTGCTTGTTCACTGCGTTCTTCGTTTGCACGTTCAAGACATTGGTCCCAATCACTGGAATAAGGCTCTGTTACCTGAATTGAAAACATGTCTGAGCCTGTTTCTTCCTGAACCCATGTTGCCAGTTCTTCTACATTACCCGGTGAAATAACACTTGGAGATGTTACTGAATCAACATTATCGTTTAATACAGCATTATCTGCCCATGAAAAATATGCCACAAGAATATTACTGCCGCTGGTTTCTGCCAACTCATTTACTTGATTTTCTTCACTTGAGCTTTTGACTTCATTTTCTTCCTGACTTTCAGTTGAAACAGACCCGGATGAACTTACTTCTGATGCATTTTCGGAACTTCCACAGCCTGACATTGCTAAAATTAATGCAGTGGCTAAAAACAAAGAAATTAGCTTTTTCATATTTCCCCTCCTATTCCATAAAATCACTAATTCTTTAATTCTTATAATTTAATTTTAAAGTATTATTTTAAATATGTCTAATACCTATATTTTATCGTTTTTAATTCATTTTTTGCATATTAAAACCAAAAGGCTTATAAACTTATATTTGAATTATGGGGTTTTGCCATGATTTTTTTAATACATGATGTTTAATTTTTTAACTTACGTTTCAGAGAAAATATAATTTATTGAATTTATTTATAATAAAAGTATATATCTTACTATTTATTATTACCAATACCTATATTACATTTATAAACATGCTCAATAGGCATGAAAAATGCACATGTTTCCTAATAAGAAAAATGTGCATTTAATATTTAACAATAAAACTTATAGATAACAAATATTTATATAATTTTTATAAATCATTAATTTTATAATGCTGCAAAGTCCATTTCAAGACTGTCTATCCATTGTCTTACATCTGATTCAGTTGCACCTGAACCAAATCTGTGTCCATCAAGCCATGTAGCATCTTCAGCTAAGTTTTTGATATTTTCTGCACTTGAGCCTATGCCACTGCTGCCTGAAGTACAAAACGGAATAATTGTTTTTCCGCTAAAATCGTAGCTCTCTAAAAACGTATTTATTATTCTTGGTGCATCTGACCACCAAATTGGATAGCCTAAAAATATAACATCATAGTCATCCATGTTTTCAACACTTCCTGATATAGCAGGCCTTGCACTTTCGTCATTCATTTCAATGCTGCTGCGGCTTGAATTATTGCTGTAGTTTAAGTCTTCGACAGTATATGGCTCTTGAGGAGTAATTTCGTATATGTCAGCACTTAAAATATTTTTTATATGGTTGGCTACTGATTCAGTATTACCTGTACATGAGAAATATGCTACCAATACTTTTTGTTCTGTATCAGTATTTAAATCATCCTCAGGCTCGGTAACTGATACAGCTTGTCCTAACTGGTATCTCATTAATACTGCGGCAACTTCTGCCCTTGTTGCATTTCCTAAAGGGTCAAATTCATTTCCCGTTTTACCGCTCATATATCCACTGTTTTGAACCCAGTTGACAGCATCATTGGCCCATGTTGAAATCTGTTCTTCATCAGAAAAATTTTCTGCCAAGCCTGCTTCAGGGCTTCCTGCATAGCGCCACAATATAGATGCAATCTGCTCTCTTGTAACAGTATCATCTGTTCCAAAAACACTGTTATTATAACCGCTTACTATACCGTTTTGAGATGCCCACAAAATACCGTCACTATACCAGGCATCTTCATCAGTATCGGTAAAACTATCTGTTCCCGTTACCGACGGGCTTTCGGCCATTCGATATAATACGGAAGCAAGCATTGATCTTGTCATTGACTCATTTGGAGAAAACTCCGTTTCACTTGTGCCGCTCATTAAATTATTTTCAGTACAATACGTTACGGCATCGGCATACCATGCATCTGCTAATACATCAGAAAATCCAGTATCTTCTACAGCTGCAAAAGCAGACACAAAAATGCTGAAAGACAACATTACAGCAAGTAAAAACATAGACTTAATTCTTAACATCCATATTCCCCCTTTATTTTAATTAAAATAAAATTACTGCACATATCCTATTTCTGACAGCCATTCATTAATCTCGTTTTGTGCTTCAGTTAAACTTGAATAACTGCTTGAAAGCCCCTCCTGAACTGTTGCTTCCAGCTCCATTTCTTCAATAGTGCTTATAGTGTTGGAAAATCCGCTTCCGCCTGATGTTACAAAAGGAATTATTGTTTTTCCGGATAAATCAACAGCGTCTAAAAAGCTGTACACTGCCATTGGCATATCTCCCCACCAGTTAGGATAACCTAAAAATATAACATCGTAATCATCTAAGTTTTCAGGAATATTTACAATCTGTGGTCTTTCATTTCCGCTCTGTTCTTCCTGTCCCTTATCAAGAGTTTCATCATAAGAAGCCGGGTATTTCTCAGCTGTTTGAATTGAGAATATATCTCCTTCCGTTAATTGAGCTATAATATTGGCAACCACACCTGTGTTGCCTGTAATTTCATTATTCCAAACTTGAATACTTGCTGTAGTAGAAGCATCAACTCCGTCAGGTAAATCTGCATTTTCTCCATAACTAAAATAAGCAACCAATATATTTGTACTGCTTTCAGTTTCAGATGAAATTCCTGCCGAACTGCTATCAGTTTGAACCTGAATTTCTGTGTTTTCCGCCTCTGTATTTGATTGAACACTGCTGGATATAGATTCACTTTGAGTGTTTTCCGTGCCGTTTGTATCACTGCATCCTGCCAAAGACAACATAATTATAAATGTTAAAATAATTGAAAAAGATTTTTTCAACAAAATCACCTCTAATTAGTAATAATTACTCTTTTAAAGCTAATTCAATTTCTATATTTTTTGGAAACTCATTAAAAACAGATAAATCAGATGTAACCTTTCCAATAGTTATTACATCAACAAAATAACTGCCGCTTTTTTCATAAATCAGTCCTCCTTTAAACTTTGCCTTTTAGTTTATAAATCATATAATCCAATTGATCCAGCAACTGCTGTTTTTCATGGATAATTTCCAACAATTTATATCGGCATCTTCGAAGAATTTTAATCTGTTCCATACATGTATTGTTTTTCATATTTGTTAATGAAACAAAATACTTTAATGTATCTAAATCAATCCCTGTTTTTATAAGAAAGCCAAACTGTAGAGCATACTGTAAATCAGCTTCTTCATAGTCTATATCGTCATTGCTGTTTTTTCTGCCTTTTAGCAATCCAATGCTTTCATAAATTTGAAGCATTTCAGCCTTAATATGAAAATGTTCACATGCCTCTTTGGTATTCATATTTAAACCTCCAAATAAAAAAATGTAAGCATTGTCAAATTAAAGCTACGCTAAAACTGACTACACTTACATTATAAATTCAACGTTTTACCATGTCTAATACTTATTATATATAAAAAATTATGCCTTTTAGGCATGAGTTTTAAAGGTGTTAATTATTAAATTCTTTTATAGAAAAGCTATCTTTTATATGTTTTATAAATTTCTCTGCTGCCAAACCAAATGGCTGCTGACGTTTCCAAGCAAGAACACTGCTGGCAGTAAGTTCCGGAGAAAGAGTACGATAAGTGATTTTGCTCTTATCCCATAAAGCCACACTTCCCTCAATAATTAATGCATAGGCTAACTTATTATATACCATAATTGAACTGTTGGAAGGAAGATTGCTTGTAAATAAAATGTTAAGTTTATCAAAGTATTCTCCAAACCAGCTTGCCAACTCACTTTGAACATTCAGCCTTCTTGGAAGTATAAGAGGAACATCTTTTAAATCGGCAGGTGTTATAAATTCTTTGCTTGTTAAATGTGAATCAGGTGACATAACAACAATCCACTGTTCTTTAGTATTTAAACGGATAAATTCATATTTTTCCATATTAACCGGCTCCAAAAGCAAGCCAATATCAATTATTCCACGTTCCATTTGTTCTTTTACATGGTCTGCCGTAGCAGTATATAAATCAAATCTAACAGATGGATAACGCTGGTGAAAAGATTTAAACAAATTTGGAAGCATTTGAACAGCACCTAAATCTCCACATCCAATAGATACAGTACCTTCAACCATTTCGTCCTGTTCCGTCAATTCGTGTTCTGTTTTATCTACCAGTTCAAGTATTTCTTCTGCACGTCGACGCAGTAGTAACCCCTCATTTGTAAGTAAAATTTTTCTTGTGCCTCTGTGAAACAGTTTTACTCCAATGTCTTCTTCCATTTGTGCTAACTGCCGGCTGAGTGTAGGCTGAGTAATATGCAGTACATCGGCAGCTTTTGTAATGCTTTCTTCTCTCACTACTGTTAAAAAATATCGAAGAACACGAATTTCCATAATAACACCTCCAATTTTGATAATTTAATTTTAACCTATGCATGCTTAAAAAGCAAATAAACTAATTATCATTCATTGAAGGTATTTATATTAAAAATACTTTTATCTCCAATTTTATTCTTTTTAACTTTTACGTTCATTAAAATTCCCATGTATTATAATGGTATGTCTTAATATTCAGCAAAAAA
>CALWSS010000120.1 GCA_944384255.1 uncultured Clostridia bacterium | reverse complement strand
GGTGCATTTGATTTTGAGGAAGCAAGGGAGCAATCCCAAGCAGCCCAAAAAGAAAAGAAAACCGGCGTAGCCTAAACTACGCCGATTCTCTCACATAAGTGTTTTCTTACGTCACCGCCCCTTTAGGCGGTATTTTTTTATAAATAATTTGATTTACAAGTTGATTTTTTGTATTGTAAAACTATAATATAGTTAAAATATATTTGTTCATTTAATTTTTAGGAAGGTGCGGATATATGAAAATGCTTTATATTTCCGGCGGTGTGTTGTTTTTTTTACTGGGAGTTATAGGCCTTGTTATTCCCGTTGTGCCGCAGGTGCCTTTTTTTCTTTTAAGCATATACCTTTTTTCAAAAGGCTCTCCAAAGTTTGAAAAAAAGCTTAAAAGTACAAAAATATATCAAAAATATGTGCCCAAAATAACCGAGGAGCTTACATTTCATAAATATATAAAATATATGCTTATATTTTTGATTATTGCTGTTATTCTGGGTGCTGTTGGAATAACTGTAATATATTTAAACGACGGTTTTAAAAGTTTGTTTTTTTAAATCCGCCTTTTTCTTTACATAATGATATTTTGGGTTTATAATCAAAAACAGGCAGGGGTGTGCCGGTTTAAAACTCGGTGCTGAGAGAGTCCCATTGAACCTGATGCGGGTAATTCCGCCGTAGGGAGCGCATAAGAAGTAAAAGGACATTCTGCCGGTGTCCTTTTTTTGTTGCTTATTTTGGAGGTAACAACGGTGTTAAAATTTGATAATGTGACATTTAAGTACGATTCAGACAATTACGAAATGATGAGAAACCTGTCTTTTGAAGTAAAAGACGGGGAGTCTATATCTCTTATAGGTGCCAGCGGCTGCGGAAAAAGTACTGTTTTCAGGCTTATAAACGGTTTGGAAAAGACACAAAGCGGCAGTATAACAATAAACGGCACACCTATAAAAGAGCTTAAAAACTACAGCTCATATATGCCGCAAAAGGATTTGCTTTATCCATGGCGTACCATAGAAAAAAATGTGTGCCTGCCTATGGAGCTTAGGAAGGAAAGCAAGGAGAAAATGAAAAAGGCTTCCGAAGAAATTCTGGAAGAAGTAGGGCTTTTGGACTACAGAAATAAATATCCAAGGGATTTATCAGGCGGTATGCGTCAAAGAGCGTCTTTTGCAAGAGCACTTCTTGCAGGAGCCAATTTGCTTTTGCTTGATGAGCCTTTTTCTGCCCTTGCTTCCCTTACAAGAATAGGCCTTCAGGAATGGCTTTTGACAGAATGGGAAAAAAGAAAAAATACAATTCTTTTTGTTACCCATGACGTTGAGGAAGCCATATTCCTTTCACAAAAAGTTTTTGTAATTACCGACAGGCCAATAACTCATTTTGAAGAATATGTTATACCTTTGACTTACCCACGAAAAAGGGAAGATTTAAAACGAAGCGATATTATGGAATTAAAAGAGGAGCTTATTAAAAAATTAAGACAGGAGGAAGTAAAATGAAAAACAGACTGCCTTCTATTGTACTTATAATTATAGTTTTGGTTTTGTGGCAGTTTATAGCATTTTTAATTAATGCACCTTATATACTGCCGTCGCCTACTGAGATAGTAGCTAAAATCTGGGAATTAAGGCGAACGCTGTTTCTTGTTCAGCTTCCGTCTACAATGTCCGTTACAGTAATAGGCCTTTTAATTTCAATAGTTTTTGGTCTTGCTTTAGCTATAGCAATGGACATGAACAAAAAAATAGCCGATGCACTTTATCCAATAGTTATAGCCTCACAGACAATACCTACAACAGCCATTGCGCCTCTTTTTGTGCTGTGGTTTGGCTACAGTATATGGGCAAGGGTGCTTGTTACTATACTTATTACGTTTTTCCCTATAACAATAACTGTTTACGACGGTTTCAGGGCAACAAAAAGGGAAATGGAAGAACTGCTTATTACATACGGTGCTTCAAAGTGGGATATATTCTTTAAACTTAAAATACCTTCAGCACTGCCACACTTTTTTTCGGCAATTAAAATGGCTATACCTTTAAGCGTTATAGGTGCCGCCATAGCCGAATGGCTGGGGGCACAAAGCGGTTTGGGTTATTTCAGCAAACGAATGATGACTCAGCTTGACGGAGCCGGAGTTTTTGCTCCTATTGTTATCCTTTCCGTAACGGCTATGATTTCGGTTGCCGTTATAGGTGTTATAGAAGAAAAACTTATTAAATGGAGAAAAGAAATTTAATTTACAGGGAACGGTGTTAAAAATCCGTTCCCGTTTTTTGTATATTTTTTTATTTTTATTTTATGACTTATTGCCTTAAAGTGGCGTAAATGTGCCGAAAATTCATATTTTGTTCACATAGATATAGTAAAATTCTAAGATATTAAGTATAATACTTAAGTTAGGGCAAAATTTTCTTTAATAAAAGCCGCTTGTGCGGCGTATATGGAGGGATAGGGTTTGATAGAAGTTAAAAACCTTGTTAAAAACTACGGCAAGTACGAAGCCGTAAAAGATATTTCATTTAAAGTTGATACCGGTGAGGTTGTTGGCTTTTTAGGTCCTAACGGAGCCGGAAAATCAACTACAATGAATATTATTACAGGCTACATATCCGCAAGCAGCGGAGAAGTTTCTATTGACGGTTTTGATATACTCAAAAACCCGAAAGAAGCCAAAAAACGCATAGGCTATCTTCCGGAAATTCCGCCTTTATACATGGATATGACCGTAACGGAGTACCTTAATTTCGCAGCTGATTTAAAAGGTGTTAAAAAAGCCGAAATTAAGCCTATGCTTGACGACATAATGGAAAAAATCAAAATAACTCATGTTTCGCATAAGGTAATTAAAAACCTTTCTAAAGGCTACAGGCAGAGGGTAGGCCTTGCACAAGCTCTTGTTGGCTATCCGGAAGTGCTTATACTTGACGAGCCTACAGTAGGCCTTGACCCTAAACAGATTATAGAAATTAGGGACGTTATAAAAGAGCTTTCAAAAAGCCACACAATAATTTTAAGCTCTCATATTCTTTCAGAAGTAAGTGCTGTGTGCAACAGAGTAATAATTATTAATAAAGGCCGCCTTGTGGCTTCCGGAACACCTGAAAGACTTTCAGAAAGCCTCAGTCAGGACAGGTTCAGAATTAAACTTAAAGGCAATAAAGAAGATGTTATTAATGCATTTAAAAACGACAGCTCTTTCAGTCTTGTAGAAGAAAGTCAGACAACGGAAGAAGGCACAACAGACCTTATTGTTGAGGGTGCATCAGGTGTTGATGCAAGAGAAGCGGTATTTGATAATGCCGTTAAAAACGGTTTTAAACTGCTTATGCTTAAGTCAGAAAAGCTTTCCCTTGAGGAGGTATTCCTTCAGGTTACAGAAAACGAGAATTTCAGCTTAGATGATTTATCAAATGATAAAACAGAAAATAGTGACTTAGAAAATGCAGAAGAAAACAACGATGAAGCTGAAGAAATAGAACAGGTAATAGAAAATACCGAGCCGGATAAAGATATAAACGAAACAA
>CALWSS010000119.1 GCA_944384255.1 uncultured Clostridia bacterium | reverse complement strand
GGCTACACACCAAAGGGATGTATAGAGGAAAGGTTAATCTGTGTTGAGCCGGTTTTGACAGAGAAAATGAAAATATTATTTTTGCCTAAAAAACGGAAGGGTGGTTTAAATGTCTGTAGGAACAAATAACACAGAAAATGCCGCTGTATGGCAGTTATGGTGGCAAATTATAAACACAGTAAGGCAGGCGAAAGGTTTACCGCTTAGGGAATGTAAAAATCCGTATATACATGAAAGGGAAAAATAAATGGGAAATAAATTAACATCTGAGGAAGTAGCGGACTTAGAAAGGCGTTTAAGTGAAGGACAAACGGCGGCAAAAATAGCGGCTGACTTAGGAATATCATTACCAGCGGCAAAGGCGAGAATACATAGGATAAGGCATACAACAAGGAAACCAAAAACGGACGTTGGTGCAGGAAGAACGGTAGAGTTACCAAAGACACCGCCTGAATACAGAGTAGGGCAAAAAGTTAAAGCTGTATTTAAAGCTGAAGAAAAAGAGGATGAGGCAACAACAGTCGGCATTATAGAGGCTGTGTATAAACATTATTATGTAATAAAAGTAAAAAACTACAAAACAACAATTTTAAAGTCTGCAATAAATAATTCTGTTTGTTCGCATACCATTACAGAAATTAAGGGGGATTAATAATGGAAAACATAATATTTTACACATTAAGTATGCTGCTTATATTTGTTGGTCTTAAATATAGTCAGCAGAAAGAAAGATATGAGGCGTTAAAGAAAAAATGCAGAAGGCTATAAAAAAATCCCCGGCATATAGGCCCGCCGGGGAATAGTCAAACAACAAAGGACATAAGGAAATGCCCTTTAAATAATTATAACATAAAAGCACCCGACGAACAAGGGGCAATAAATTGCCTTTGCGTTAGCAAAGTGCCGAACCTTGTGTTTTTTGCAAATTTAAGAATATAAAAAAAGCCCTATTTTTAGGGCTTTGTGGCTTGATTAAGAGTATTAACTATAGGACATGTTATGTATTATAAGAGGACCATAAAAGCGGGTAAAACTCTTGAAATATTTAAGAGTTACACAAAGCATATCAGGCCAACTAAAACGGGTGTGGGTAATATTCCAAAAGAGGAAACGGACCGCATAAACCGGGCTAACGCTATAGCAAAATTAACAAGGAAGTTAAATGCAAATTTTAACGAGAATGATTTTCACATTGTATTGACATACCGGAGAGAGGAACGGCCGGGGTGTGAACAAGCAAAAGAAAACTTAAAAAAATTCTTTAGGAAGCTAAGGAATTTATACAGAAAAGCAGGCCATGAGCTGAAATATATACATGTTACAGAATATGCCAGAAAAAGCATACATCATCATGTTGTTATTAACGGCTTTGAGGGCTGTGTGGGAATAATAAAGAATCTATGGAGCTTTGGACGTGTGCATTTTACACCGCTGGACAGTACCGGGCAATACAGAAAGCTTGCGGAGTATTTAATAAAAGAAACTGACAAGACATTCCGGGAGAAGAACGGCGGCCAAATGCAGAGGTACACACCAAGCAAAAACATAATTACACCTGAACCAAAGATAGAAAAGATAATGGCTAAGAGTTGGACAAGCGAACCAAAAGCCATTAAAGGTTATTACATAGATGAAGAAAGTATCTACAATGGTGTTAATCCTTTTAATGGTGGGTTAATACAAAAATATACGCTTATAAGGCTACCGGAGAGGAGAAAACGAGAATGAGCGATTGCATTATGAAAGATTTTCAGGAAATGAAAGAGTATATACAAAAAGAAAAACAGCGTGGGAGATTAGAGCTGCCAATGTTTGTAGTATATGATAGTCCGAGTGATTATAGAGGGAAAACAGTAGTCAGGCTGTGGAGCGGTTATCCGCTGAGTAAGGCGACTAAGAAAATAATACTTTTAGAAGCAGGGCAAGAGGTAAGCAGTGAAATAAAAGAAATTAGAAATTATATTAGATTCCCGAGGCTGCCGAAAGATGACAAGTCTATAAGGGAAGTGTGGTTTTAGGATGAAAACGGCAGAAAGGATATTACACATATTAAGGGTTTTAGTAATGGGAGCAATAATTAATTGGTTGTTAAGTTTGAAGGGGTGAATATTTGAAAATTGAATTAATTGACGTAGACGGACATAATTTCCCTAATTTAGCACTTATGAAGTTAAGCGCATACCATAAAATGAACGGCGATAAAGTAAATTGGTATTCACCTTTAAATTATAGTTTGAATAAAAAGGCAGACATAATCTATATGAGTAAAGTATTTACATTTACAAAGGACTATGAATACCCGTTGTACGCTGAAAAGATAGTGAAGGGTGGAACTGGTTATAAGATTTATGAAGATTTACCCGAAGAAATAGAAAACACATTTCCAGATTATTCCATATATCCACAATATGATTTTGCTATCGGGTTTTTAACAAGAGGCTGTATAAGAAGCTGTCCTTGGTGCGTTGTTCCTAAGAAAGAGGGATATATAAAGTCTGCTGCTACTTGGCAAAAAACAAAAAGGCAAGATAGCAATAAAATTATATTTTTAGACAACAATGTTCTTGCTTGCAACCATGGAATTGCACAGATTGAAGAATTAGGGTATCAAAATATACATATAGATTTTAATCAAGGATTAGACGCAAGGCTTATAACAAAAGATATTGCAAAACTTTTAAGCAAATGTAAATGGATAGAATACATAAGACTTGCCTGCGACACATCTGAAATGTTACCGATAATTGAACAAGCTGTTTCGTATATGAAAGAAGCAGGAATTGCAAAGTCAAGATTTTGGGCATATTCACTTATCCAAGATGTTGAAGAAGCACATCAAAGAATTTTGAAACTTAACGAAATGGGCGTTAAGCCATTTGCACAGCCATATAGAGATTATGAAGGCGGAGAACCAACGCAAGAGCAAAAAGATTTAGCAAGGTGGTGCAACAATAAAATAATATTTAATAGTTGCAAATTTGAGGATTATAAACCAAGAAAACTTTGAGGGGGTAAGAGAATGAACTTAGTAGGGTTTGAATTGTTTGATTTTTCGTGTAAAACACCGGGAATGTCACTTACAAAGAACAGCATTTTTTTTAACTCGAGCACCACAGCGTGCCTTGATTATCCAGAATATATAAAGATATACATAAGCAAAGAGAAAAGTCAAATTTTTGTATGCAAAGGACAAAAGGGAGAGTTAGGGGCCATAAAATATTATGAAAAAGGAAGGAAGATAAAAGGAGTTAGAATAACTAAAAAGTCTTTAATTTCCGAGTTATACAAACTTAGTGAACTTTCGGATAAATTCGAAATTCAGGGCGAATACTTAGAGGATGGGATTTTATTTGATTTTAATAAGTGATTAGCAGCAATGCAGTTTATTTGAAGGGGTGAAAGAATGTCAAAATATATAGAAAAAGAAAACTTA
>CALWSS010000118.1 GCA_944384255.1 uncultured Clostridia bacterium | reverse complement strand
AGAGCTTTTTTTTTAATATTACTGCAGTGAAAATAACGAAGGCTTTCTTAACCTTGTTGAAACATTCGGCCAAAGCCTCTCCGACAGCGGTCTTAAGGATACTGTGCTTTCTGTTCATTCGTTTATACAGAGTATGCCTTTTCCTGAAAAATTTTTAGATACAGCATGCCAAAAGTATGACTTTGACTTGGAAAGTGATTTCGGCCAAACTTTTTGGGGAGAGTATATAAAAAAGAGATGTGCCTTTGAGGCTGAAGAGTGCATTAAATACATTGATAAAGCCCTTAATTTGGCCTTTAACGGAGGTCCGGATTCTTATGCAAAAGCTCTTTCGGCTGATTTGGAGAATGTTTTGAAAATTAAGGAATATGCCGAAAACGATTTTGATAAATTAAGCCGGTATATTTCAGCTTTTTCATTTGGTCCAATAGGCCGGGCCGGAAAAAATGATGATAAAGCTTTGGCAGAAACTATTAAAAATTTAAGAGAAATAGTTAAAAAAACCATAGGCGAATTAAAGGATAAATTCTTCTTTACGGGCTTGGAAAGCGAAATTAAAACGGTTTTAAAAACAGGCAGTGTTATAAATGAGCTGTGTATACTTGTTAAGGACTTTTCACAAAAATATGCTGAAGCAAAGCGTGAAAGAAATTTAGCGGATTTTAACGACTTGGAGCATTTTGCACTTAAAATACTTGTAGAAGAAAAAGACGGAAATTTTGTTCCCTCACCGGAGGCCTTAAGCCTTCAAAAGAAGTATTATGAGATTATGACTGATGAGTATCAGGACAGCAATCCGGTGCAGGAAATGATACTTTTTGCTTTAAGCGGCAAAGGAGAAAATGCCAATAACCGGTTTATGGTAGGCGATGTTAAGCAGAGCATATACCGTTTCCGTCAGGCAGAGCCTGGAATATTTCTTGAAAAATACAATAGTTTTAAAGAAAGCGGAAATCAGATAAAAATAGACTTGTTTCAAAATTTCAGAAGCCGAAAAGAAGTCCTTTATGCCACAAATTTTATATTCAGCCAGATTATGACTAAAGAAGCCGGAGAAATGGATTATACAGAAAAATCATACCTTTACCCCGGAGCCAAATATCCTGAAAACAGCAATATGGCTGTAGAGGTTGACATAATAGAGAAAAATTCCGAAACAGATGACGAGGAGCTGGACGATATTTCGTCGGCTCAGGCTGAAATGAGTTTTGTATCTAAAAAAATTCGTGAGCTTATAGACAGCGGCTTTGAGGTTTATGATATTAAAAGTGAAACATCAAGACCTGTAAGATATTCTGACATAGCCATTATAACACGTAAAATAAAAAACTGGGGACAGGCGGCAAGAGATGCCCTTGATGAGCAGATGATACCTTATTACATGGATAATGCCGAAAAATACTTTGAACGAAAAGAAATTTCGGATGTATTAAGCCTTTTAAGTGTTATTGACAACTCAAAGCAGGATATACCCCTTGCGGCAAGCCTTAAAATGCCGTACTACGGTGTTACAGACGATGAGCTTTTAAAAATACGTATGGAAAGCCAGTGCATTGATTTTTATGATGCTGTAAAAGAGTATGCTTCAAAGGGAAGCAATGAAAATTTAAAGGCTAAAATTCAGAAGTTTTTTGATGATATAAATAAGTGGAAAAAAGAAGCGCCTTTTGAATCCGTAGGCGATATAATTTGGGATATATACAATGTAACGGGACACTATGACTATGTTGGTGCATTAAAAGGCGGTGCTTTAAAGCAGGCTAATTTAATAATGCTTATTGAAAAAGCCCATGAGCTTGAAAAAAACAACTTCAAAGGCCTGTTTAACTTTATAAGATACATACAAAGGCTTCAAAGTACAGGTTCTGATTTCGGCGGAGCCAAAATAACAGGCGATAAGGCAGAAGTTGTACGTATAATGACAGTGCATAAAAGCAAAGGCCTTGAATTTCCTATTGTTTTCTTATGCGGCACAGGCGGAAGTTTTAATAAAAGGGATTTAACATCAAAGGTTCTTCTGCACACTAAAGCCGGAATTGTGTGTGACTATACCGACTTGGAAAAAAGAGCTGAGTATCCGGCTTTATCCAAAAATATAGTTTCTGATATGCTTAAGCATGAAAGTGCCGCTGAGGAAATGAGAGTGCTTTATGTGGCTATGACCCGTGCCAAAGAAAAACTTTTTATAACAGGCTCTGTAAAAAGCATAAGCCAAAAATGTGCTTTATGGTCTGTTAGTGCTTTAAACAGTGAACGTAAACTGCCGTATTACTCCATTGTAAAAGCCTCATCTTTTTTGGACTGGATAGGCTCATGCCTTATGCGGCACAGATGCGGTGCCGTTTTAGGTGATTTTCCTGTTAATGCTCAAAATACTGATTTATATAACGATAAATCGGTTTGGGAAATTAATGTTATACCTAAAAATAAAGCCGTTGAAAAATACGACGGCTTGATGTCGGTTTCAGAAGAAGAAAAAGAACCACTGAAAATAGATACTGAAAAAATATTGGATTTTAACACTGCAAAAGAAAAATTTCCGGCTAATTTATATGTTTCCGAAGTTAAAAGAATAATGGAAAGCATTGAGTCGGACTACAAAGACAGCAGGCTGTATAATCTGAACAGATTTGAAAAGCCGGAATTTTTAAGTGAAACTGAAGATTTAACTCCTTCACGAAAAGGAACAGCAGTACACAGTGTGCTTGAAAACATGGATTTCAGTTTAAATTATACAAAAGATGATATAAAAAATATTATTGGCACATTAATTTCAAAAGGTGTAATTTCGGACAAGGAAGGGCAGAGTGTAAACATAAACAGCATTTACGGTTTTACCCAAAGTAATTTATATAAACGTATATTAAAATCAGATTTGGTATACAAAGAAAAACCTTTTGCCATGGAACTGACGCCTTATGAAATTTTTGAGGATGAAAAATATGCCGGAAATACCGAAAAAATACTGGTTCACGGAATGATAGACTGTATTTTTAAGGAAAATGATAATTTTGTGCTGGTGGATTATAAAACAGACTATGTTCCCAACGGGAAAGAAGAAGATTTAAAACATAAATATGAAGTTCAGTTAAGGCTTTATAAATTAGCCGCACAAAGGGCCTTAAACTGTGAAATTAATGATGTTTATATTTTTTCGCTGTATGCTTTAAAAGAAATTAAAATTTAATTTATAAACGCCGCTTTTAAGCTTAAAGGCTTTTAAGGGGCGTTTTTTTACAGTATAAAAAAAGACTTATGTTAAATACTAAAACTGCCGCAGACAGTTTTAAGGGAGGTTTTTATATGAATAAATTTATGTCAGGTCTTGTAATGGGTTCAGCTATAGCAGCGGCAGGCTATACTTTAATGTGTATGAGTAATTCCGACAGAAAAAAAGTAATGCGAAAAGGCAAAAAATTAATGAACAAGGCTGAGGATGTAATAGACGATTTTACTCAGGATATGTGGTAATTATTTAAAGTTTTAATAAATTCAAAATATTTATTAAATGCCTTTAAGTAATTGCTAAACTTATAATATTGTCTGCGGTTTATGAAATTAATATTATTTTATTTCATAAAGCTGTTATTTTTTTACTATATATGATAAAATTTAACTAAAGGAATTTATGTTTATTTGTGTTTTAAGGAGGGATAAAGTATGAAAAGAAAAGCGGTATCATTACTGGCTGTGGCACTGTGTGCGTCTATGGCAGTTCCGGCTATGGCCGAAATAAAGTTTTCTGACGCCAATGATGTGCCTTGGGAAACAGCAAAGGTATATATATCACAGGCAGCTGAATTAGGGTTAATGGTAGGACAGGAAAATTCCGACGGTACATATTTATTCAGGGCAAAAGATAAAGTTACTTTTTTTGAAACTGAGCAGTTGGCTTATAACCTTTTAAAATCTGCAAAAAAAGCTGAGCCTTCTGAAGAAGTTACAAAAAAATGGGAAAGCACTATGTCTTCCTATAAAGTGCCTCAGTGGGCTTATGAAGCTACGGCATACTGCCTTGAAAACAAAATTGTTCTTGAGAACGAGCTTTCTGCATTTTCCGGTTCATCAGCTGATGTTTATGCCACAAGGGAAGATGTAGCTGTTGTATTCGGCAGAGTATTGGAAAAAATAAACGGCAAAAAAGAAACTGCTGAAATCACATTCAATGACAAAAACAAAATAGACGATGACGCTCTTGAGTATGTTGCTCTTTTATCAGACAGTAAAATACTTATGGGCGATGAAAACTCCAACTTTAACCCGGATAATTACATAAACCGTGCCGAGATGGCCGTTATTGTAACTAAAACATATAACGTTATTAACGGCAAAACTGCCGATGACGGTATGGAAACTGTTACAGGAACAGTTATGGGTCTTTCTGAGCAGGGAAGCCAAAAGACAATAACCGTTAAAACTGATGACACAGGTGCAACTAAAGTTTTCAGCGGTGATAAAGATACTCCTGCATCCTTAAACGGCAAAGATTACAGTTTTATGGATATAGAAAACGGGGACAAAGTAACAGTTGTATCTAAAGACGAAGAAGTGCTTTTAGCTGTTGTAACTAAAGGCTCCGGCACAAGTGAAAGTGAAAAGACAGGCGAAGTTTCTGGCACTCTTGTTAATATGCTTTCAGACAAAGTTATAGTTGAGCTTGAAAGCGGAGCTATAAACGAATATAAACTGGCTTCACAGGCACTTATAACTTTAAATGCAAAGCCGGTATCTTATAAAGACGTTTCAAAAGTTATAGAAAACGGTGTTCAGTGTGATGTTGCCGTAACTGTAAATAACAGCGGCCTTGCTGAAAATGTAGCCGTTATAGGTGAAGAAAACACAGTTGTTGGCACAATAACAGATGTTTCAAAAGATGACATGACCATTAAAAGAAACGGCGGAAACGAAAAGGTCTTTAACTGGGATAATGAATGTAAGTTCTATTTTGAAGGCCAAAAGAAGAATATAGCCGAAATTAGGGATTTAGCTGATGAATATGACTCCCTTAATGTAACAGCTGAATTAAACGATGACGTAGAGCTTATCTATGTTATGGTTACATTAAACGCTGAAGGCGGCACTGTAAGCGGAGCCATTAAAAATGTAACAGATGAAAAAGTTGTATTTTATACCGAAGACGGAAGCACAGAGAGTTATAATCTTTCAGACGAAGTTTATGTTTTGGTAGACGGTGAGGAAAGCACTGTTTCAAAGGTTATAAGGCTTTTGGATGACGAAGACAACGGTCTTACAGGCAAAGCAGTTCTTAACAAACAAAAACAGGCTACAAAGCTTGAATTTGAAGTTATAGACAATCTTTACGGCCAGATAACAAGTCTTTCAGATTACTACATAGAAATAACAACACAGGCCGGCATTGTTAAGAAATACCCTATAGCTGATGATGTTGATGTTAAGTTTGGCACAGGCGGTGTTGAAAGCCTTGAGGACTTAAAGAGCATTTACCAGAAAGATGTAACGGAAGTTAAGCTTTCTTTGGACAGAGATGATGAGGTAAGCAAAATAACGGTTTATGTTGACTTTGATGATTATGATGTAGTTACCGGAACACTTAAAAATGTTGAGGAAGGTCAGTTTGAAATAAGATACGACACTATTGAATATTCTGATAAGTCAGAAATTACAATTAACGGTGAAAAAGCAACTGCTTCCGATATTTATAAACATGTTGAAAACGGAGAAGTATTAAAGGCCGATGTAGTTGTAGTTGACGGTTTTGCAAATATTATAACAGCTAATGTTGCAGAGGCAGAAGGCAAGGTTGTTGACATTAAAAACGGTGTAATATCAGTACAGGGCAAAACAGAGACTAAAGACTATAATGTTTTAAATGAGGATGATGAAGAACTTAGAATACGTATTGACGGCACAAGCCAGGAGTATACATTCAGAGAGTTCTACAGCCTGTATTATCTTTACGAAAATGACTATAATGTAGTAGTTGAATTTAATGACGAACATGTTATAGACAGAATATATGCTTACACAATTTAACATCATGTTTTTAAGCGCCGTTTTAAAGCGGCGCTTTTTATGTATTTAAAATGTGTTAATAAAATGTTTAAATAATTTAGCCTTGCTAAAAGACAAATTAAAATTTATAATATATGCTGACTATATTATAATTAAATGAGGAGAAATGACAAATGAGATATGAAGGAGCAGTTTACAGACCGCCAAGTGAGGCGGGAAGTCTTATAATACAGCTTACTATAGGATGTGCAAGAAATAAATGCACTTTCTGTGCAATGTTTAAAGATAAGCAGTTCAGGGTAAGAAAACTTGATGAGGTTGTTGCAGATTTAGTTGATGCAAGGCAGTATTACCGTGACTATAAAATTAGAAGAATATTCCTTGCCGACGGTGATGCACTTATAGTTAAAACAGACGATTTGCTTTATATACTTGATAAAATACATGAGCTTTATCCGGAGTGTGAAAGGATTTCGGCTTATGGTGCACCAGCAGATGTAAACATGAAAACAGACGAGGAGCTTGCTAAGCTTAAAGCCGCCGGACTTGACATGATTTACATGGGTGCCGAAAGCGGTGACGACATTGTTTTAAGAGATGTTAAAAAAGGCGTTACATCAGAAGAAATAGCTACTGCCGGCTTAAAGCTTAAAAAAGCCGGAATGATAGTTTCCATTACACTTATATCAGGCCTTGGCGGAAAAGAAAGGCTTAAAGAGCATGCTTTAAACTCAGCAAAGCTTATAAGCGTTATAAAGCCGGAATACGTTGGGTTCCTTACTCTTATGGTAGAGCCGGGAACAGAGCTTTATAATGATTATCAGGCCGGAAAGTTCCAGCTTTTGGGCCCGGTTGAAGTAATGGAGGAGCTCAAAATATTTATCGAAAACGTTGACTCTGAAGGCACAATATTCAGAGCTAACCATGCTTCAAACTATGTACCTTTAAAAGGCACATTTAATAAGGACAACAAAATGATGCTTGAGCAGATAGAAAAAGCTGAAAAAGCAGGTGTATTCAGACCGGAAATTTACAGAGGCATTTAATTTAGTTTGATTGCTTAAAAGTT
Source organism: uncultured Clostridia bacterium (assembly GCA_944384255.1). GTDB lineage: Bacteria > Bacillota > Clostridia > Lachnospirales > Anaerotignaceae > Neoanaerotignum_A. The sequence continues at coordinate 3,181 of CALWSS010000118.1, read as the reverse complement.
CTAAAAAGTTATAAAACAGTTATAAAAAGTTATAAAAAAGTTATAAAAAAGGAGGCTGAAAATGGCGTTTTTAGGTTTAATTTCAATTATACTTAGTTTTTACGCTGTTTTCAGCGCTTCTTTTACTGGCAGAAAAAAATACCTCTATATCCTGTTTTGGACAATTCCTGTTATAGGAATGTCTTATATTAATGATAATAAAACCGACATTAACGGAATAGTAGTATTAATAAGCTTTGTAATGGCTTTTTTAACGGTGTTTTCTCTTTTTAATACGGCTCTGTGGTATGTTCCGCCAAAAAATAAAGCCAAAATACGGCACATTGCGGTTTTTTTATTAAACTGCGTTATATTTGATTATTATTTCTATCAATGCATAGCAAATGGGTACATAGTTTATTTTGCTGAAAACTTTCTGCATAAAAATGCTTTTGCTGTAGCCTTGGTGCTGGGAATTTTCTGTGCTTGGATTTCTGTTTCTGTAATATTTACTTCTTTTGACAGATATTTTTCTCAAAGCCAAAAATTTATTATAATTAAGTGTTCGCCTGTCAGAAAAAATGGTATAATAAGAATACGTGGAATAAAGGGAGTACAAAACGGCGTTGAATATTTTTTTAATGCCGACAGAAGGGCGTTTTTTCTTTTAAGAAACGAAAAACGTATTGCAACAGATGTTAAAAAAGGCGTGTTAGGCGGTATGTATGTTTCACCTAATGTGTTGTTTAAAGAAAGCGGCAGACGCAAAAAAAGAATAACAAAACGTCTTATAAAACGGGCTGTTGTAATAGTTTTGTTTGTACTTCTCATTTTACTGCTTGTTTTGCGTATAAATATGAATATGGATTTCGGTTCCGTTATTATTGAAGTATTAAAAATAATAACCGGTCTGAAAAGATAGATACAGGAGGGATATATATGAAGGAAGAAAGACTTGCGGTTTTATCTATGGTTGAAAAAGGTATTATTACAGTTGATGAGGCTGAAAGACTTCTTAAAGCTTTAAATGAAACGGCTGTTAATGATAAAGAGGAGTCAGTTTTGTCTAAAGCTGGAGTTAACATAAGCTCTTTTGCCAAAATAGCCGCTGAAAAAGCTGAAAAAATGATTGATGATGCTAAACCTGTTGTTAAAAAAGCCGTTGATGATACTGCACCTAAAATGAAAAAGTTTTCCGAAAGGGCTACAGAATTAACTAATAAGTTTGTTAATAATGTTAATAAAAAGAAAAATTCCGATTCTGAAGATGAAGTAAGCGAAGACGATTTTGAAAAAGGCGTTAATATAATGCCGTTATCAGGAACGGAAAGCAACACAACAGAAGAAACTGACAATAAGGAAGAAAAGGAATAATTTCATTATTATGAGTGACGATAAAGAACAAAAACAAAAAGGCGGAGCAGGGCGTGAAATTATGAGCTGGATAAAAACCATAGTTTTAGCCGTGCTTATAGCTATTGGAATTAATTCGTTTGTGATTGTAAATGCTACTGTTCCTACAGGTTCTATGGAAAATACAATTATGCCGGGAGATAGGATTATAGCTTTAAGGCTGACATATTATTTTTCACACCCTCAAAGAGGGGACATAGCCGTATTTAAGTATCCTGATGATGAGTCTGTGCTTTATGTAAAAAGGGTAATAGGCCTTCCAGGTGAAACAGTTGAAATACGTGACGGAAAGGTTTATATAGACGGCTCTGATGAACCGCTTAATGACGATTTTGTTAAAGAAACACCTGAAGGCGATTACGGTCCTTATGAAGTTCCGGAAGGCTGTTATTTTATGATGGGTGACAACAGAAACGATTCCCTTGACTCAAGATTTTGGGTAAATAAATACGTTGAAGAAGATAAAATACTTGGTAAGGTATATTTTAAATATTACAAAGGTTTTGAGTTTTTAGACTAAAAAAACTGCCGCAGGCCGTAATAAGCCTGTCAGCAGTTTTTTGCTTTTAGAATAAATCTTTATGCTGGTTTTTGGGACCAAAAATTCGTTCATCCAAGTCGCAGTCAACTTCTTTATTCCTTCTGAATATACTGAAAATTGATTTACGCTTTGGTTTGTCCCAACTGAAAGATTTTGTATTTCTTGGCTGGTAAGTTTGACTTCCGTATTGATTATTTTTTGTTTTTGGTTTGCCTTTTGCAATTTTAATAACCAATAAAACTATAATAACAATAACAGCTGCTTTTATTAATGTGGCAAATAACTGTACTATTCCAAAAAATGCATATGATACACTCATTAAAACCACCGCCTTTTATTTTATATAACCATTATAAACTTAAATATAAAATTTTTAAAGTAAAATGTATAAGGAGGAGCAGGTATGCCAGAGGAAGAATCCGAAAGACTGAAAAGAATAAACGAATTAGCTAAAAAAGCCAAAACAGAAGGCCTTACAGATGAAGAAAAGGCCGAACGTGACAAACTCAGAAAAGAATATCTTTTGGATTTCAGGAAAAAATTACGTGCACAGATAGAAAGAATAGAGTTTGTTGACGAAAACGGCAATAGAACGCCTATCAAAAGAAAACAGTAATTTTTTATAAACAAGTTATAAAAATGTTATAAACACGTTATAAAAATGTTATAAAAATACTTTTTAATCTGTTGTAAATTTTATTATACTTAGTTAAATATATTTACTCTAAAAAACAATGATTTCAAATTTTTAAATCTTAGTATTTTTAGGGTGATAAAATAATTTTTTGTAAATAATTTAAAAAGTTGTTTAAAAGTCTCACAATGAATGTTGTTAAAATCTTTCATTTTGAGGCTTTTTATTATACATTTATTCACTTACAAACCAATACCAGTTATTATCTGTTTGAACCATAATTTTTCCATTTCCAAAATCTGAAGTATAAGGATTTCCTATGTTTCCGAAGTTTGACTGGCCGTTTTCTGTTGGTATTTCATTTTTATCTATAGATGACAATATATTTCCTTCTACACATCCGTAATCACCCATTGGACCTGTTTCAGAGGTGCCATAGTACAGCTTATTGTTTATCATAATAATTCTTTCTTCAGTTTTAACGGAATTTTGCTGTTTAATAAATAAGAAACCGGCTGCAACAAAAAAGCATATAACGATAATAAACATCTTTTTCATAAGTTCTCCTCCAACTTTTTTTAACTTTGGCACATAAACGAATTAATTATAACAAT
>CALWSS010000117.1 GCA_944384255.1 uncultured Clostridia bacterium | reverse complement strand
TTAATTATAATAATTATTGCAACTATTATAACAACAACTACAGCAACTTTTACAATACTTAAATTGCTTACAAAGCCTGTAACAGCATCTTTAATTTTATATAAAATTCTCATAAATATATTGGCTTTTTCAACTGTTCTTGATGAATAAACCTTAGTTTCAGCTAATACATTTCCATTAGAGTCTTTATATGATATTGTTCCGATTTCAGCGCCTTCATCTATAGGTGCTTTTAATGTAATTGTTTCGGCTGTTTCCTCTGAATCTGATTTTGTATACAAAATATCCTGATTTGTTACGTTTAATTCAGTAGATATTGTTCCTACATCAGTTTTTGGAAGAAAAAGCGTTATGTCTTCCTTTATTACTAAATCAAGAGTATTTCCTCCGGATGATTTATTATATACAAGGTCTGCTGTATACACACTATCTCCGTTTTTGTTAAGTGTATAATAGCCAAAATTATTGAAACCATACTCAAAAAGATTTTTAGCATCAAGCCATCTGTTTGGGTCTTCGGAATTATAAATTACAGCTATAAGCTGAACATTATCTTTAGTTGCCGAAGCCACAACACTGTCGCCGGCTTCATCAGTAAAGCCTGTTTTTATACCGTCTGCATATTGATAGTTATACTCGGAATTTGTTATAAGCAGGTTATGGCTTGTCCAATTATAATCCTGAGTTAATGCTCCTTCTATCTGCTGAGAGCCTAAGCCGTTTCCTGAATAGCTTCTTTCAGATGCAATCTGCTTAATTAGTTCGTTTTTCATACCTTCCATGGCAATTTTAGCCATATCAGAAGCAGTTGTATAATGATTGTCGTCATGGTATCCATGTGGGTTTGTAAAATGAGTTCCTGTGCAGCCAAGTTCCTCGGCTTTTTGATTCATTAAGTCAGCAAAAATCTGTTCACACTGTGTAAGACCCATTGAATTATCATTTTTAATTTTTCTGGCTACGGCACATGCTACAACCACTGCCGAGTCATTTCCACTTGGTATCATAAGACCACGGACAAGGTTTTCAGCTGTTATAGATTCGCCTACTATGTGCCCTGCTTTACTTGAATCAAGGCTTACTTCGTTTACTTCTGTTCCTACTGTTATAACATCATCTTTATTGAAATATTCAAGAAAAATCAAGGCAGTCATTATTTTTGTGGTGCTTGCCGGATACATCTTTCTGTCTGCATCTTTGCTGTACAAAATTTTTCCAGTACCTGCCTCAACTAAAATTGCTGACTGGGCATAAACCGAAGGTTCAGAAACCGCTTGAGTTGCCTGAACTGTATTTTCTGCTGAATTATTGCTGTTTTCATCTAAAGTGTCGGCAAAAACAGTTGCCGAAGATAAAGTTAAAACTGCGGTTAAAAAAGCCGCAAGTATTCTGCGTTTTTTCATTTTCATGCCTTCTTCCTATTATAATTTAACAAGACCTTTATCAACCATGTTCTGTAAACCTATTATAATACCTATTTTAGCATGATGCCAACTTAAACCACCCTGCATATAAACATTATACGGTGGTTTAATTGGTGCATCGGCACTTAACTCAATAGAAGAACCCTGAACAAAAGCTCCGGCAGCCATAATAACCGGACAATCATACCCCGGCATATCCCATGGCTCCGGTGTAACAAAGCTGTCTACTGGTGCACCCTTTTGTATTCCCTGACAGAAAGCAATAACATTTTCTGCTGATTTAAGTTCAAGAGCCTGAACAATATCTGCCCTTTTTTCATTTGATGCAGGTATTACATTAAAGCCAAGTCCTTCAAATATATTTGCAAGGAATACGGCTCCTTTTAAACTGCCATTTACAACTTGCGGAGCATTAAAAAGTCCCTGAATAAGAAGTGAGTTAATTCCTAATGTAGCACCAACTTCTTTACCTAATCCAGGTGATGTAAGACGAACAGCTGCATTTTCTACATATTCATTTTTACCTACTATATATCCACCTATAGGTGCAAGTCCGCCGCCTGGGTTTTTGATTAATGAGCCAACGGCAAGGTCTGCCCCAACATCAGTAGGCTCAATATAGTCAACAAATTCACAGTAACAGTTATCAACCATGCATATAACTTCCGGCTTAATGCTTTTAATAAATTTAATTAACTCAGCGGTTTTTTCTATAGGCAATGATTCTCTCCATTCATAGCCCTTAGAGCGCTGGATAGTTACAAGCTTTGTTTTTTCATTAATGGCATTTTTTATGCCTTCATAATCAAATGAGCCGTCACTAAGCAAATCCACTTGCTTATAAGTAATGCCATATTCAGCAAGTGAGCCCCTTTCAGGCCTGATGCCAATAACACCCTGCAAAGTGTCATAAGGCACTCCAACCGGGGAAAGTATTTCATCTCCCGGACGTAAATTTCCAGCTAATGCAACAGTCAAAGCGTGAGTACCGGATATAATCTGTGGACGAACAAGTCCGGCTTCTGCATGAAATATATCAGCATAAATCTGCTCAAGTGTATCTCTTCCCAAGTCATTATATCCATAACCGGTTGTAGCGGCAAAGTGTGCTTCACTAAGCCTGTTTTTCTGCATTGCCTTTAATACTTTTAATTGGTTGTATTCTGTTATTTTATCAATCTCACCAAATTTATCTTTTACATTATTTTCACATTTTAAAGCATAATCAAGAACTTTTTTATCTATTTTAAAATTTTTAATTATAAACTCTTCAAGCTTATCCATTTGTTTCTCCTAAAACTTTTATATTAAATTATTTACTTTTAGATATTCGTACATTTTGTCAGCTGTATAAACATAATCCTTATCGGTTGTGTCTATCCAAATACCCTTTGCCTGATGTTTAAACCATGTAAGCTGTCTTTTTGCAAAATGCCTTGTACCCTTTTTTATTTCTTCCACAGCCTGCTCCAAAGAAATTTCACCTTTAATATAAGGTATCATCTCTTTATAGCCAAGCCCCTGCATTGAAACTAAGTTTGGGGAATAACCCAAATCAAGAAGATTTTTAACTTCGTTTTCAAGTCCGTTTTTAAGCATAATATCAACACGCAGATTTATTCTTTCGTATAATTTCTGCCTGTCCATATTAAGCACAAAAAATGCTGTGTTATATGGCGACTCTTTTAAATGTTCGTTTTTGTTGTGCTCTGAAAGTTTACAGCCTGTCTGCATATAAAACTCAATGGCACGTATAACCCTTTTTACATTATTATAATGTATATTTTGGGCATATTCAAAATCTATATTTTTTAATTTTTCATAAAGATATTCTGCACCGTATTTTTCCGCTTCTTCTTCCAACTTTTTTCTTATGGAATTATCTGAGTTAGTTTCCATAAAATTATTATTGTAAACTACAGAATTAATATAAAAACCTGTGCCACCAACTAATATTGGTATATGTCCGTTATTATATATCTTTTCTATATATTCATTGGCCCTTTGCTGGAATATTTTTATGTTAAACTCATTATCAGGCATAAATTCATCAATAAGATAATGCGGAACGCCCTCTTTTTCGTCTTCTGTTATTTTGGCTGTTCCAATATCCATATATTTGTAAACCTGCATGGAATCAGCAGAAATTATTTCTCCGCCTATTTTTTTAGCCAAAAGTACAGATGATGCAGTTTTACCGCAGGCAGTTGGGCCTGCTATAACTACAAGAGTTTTTTTGTCTTTAGAAAAATTTTCTTCCATATTTATTGTATCCTCTTAAACTTTTTCTCAAGCTCATATTTTGTAAGCTCTATTATTGTAGGCCGTCCGTGTGGACAGCTGAAAGGATTTTCAAGTTTTAAAAGCTCATTAATAAGTGCTGTTGCTTCCTGAATACTTAACCTGTCGTTAGCTTTAACTGCTGCCTTGCAGGCCATTGTAGCTACTGAAAGTATTTTTGTATCCATTACAGAATTAAGCTGTTTTTCACCAAGTATATCTACAATACTGTTAAAAAATGACAGAGTTTCAGGGTTTTTAAATATAAAAGGCACTCCCTTAAGAGCATAATCTCTTTCTGTAATTCTTTCAACTTCAAACCCGGCTTTATTTAACAAATCCAAGTTTTTATTAATTGTTTCTATTTCGCTTTCAGTTAAGTTAAGCATAACAGGCTCTATAAGTCTTTGGCTCATAACAGAGCTTTCATTAAATGATTTCATAAATCTTTCATATAGAACTCTTTCATGTGCTGCATGCTGGTCTATAAGAAATATGCTGTCATTTTGTTCTACAATCCAGTATGTAGCAAATATCTGGCCTATTATTTTATAATTATGAAAGAATGGCTTTGCAGTTTCAGCACAGTTTTCTTCTTTTTCATTTGTCAGCATGTTCTGCTCAACTTTTTCATGTTTATAATATGGCTCTTTATTTTCCTGCATTTTAAATGTATTTTTAATTATGCCGTCGTTTAATTCTGCCTGCTTATAAAGTTTTTGCAGTTCCTCAATAGATTTATTTTCTGTTGTATTGTATTTTACGGATTCTTTGGTTTTTTCATACTGCTGTGGATTATTTAAAGTTTTTTTTGGGTTGTTTTCAAAAGGAATCTTTTCTTTGCTTTCTTCTATTGAGCTTTCGGTTTCCTTTGAATTTGAACTATCCCAAGTACTTTCAGGAATTAATACTTTGTCTTTAAAAATATCAAGAATAGCAGTATAAATAAAGTCGTAAACTACATCGTTATCTCTGAATCTTACTTCAAGCTTTGCAGGATGGACATTTACATCTATATACTCCGGAGGAATATAAAAATTAAGAGCAAAAACAGGGAATTTACCTATCATAAGACGTGTTTTATAAGCATCTTCCACTGCCTGAGAAACGGTTTCGTTTTTAATAAATCTGCCGTTTATAAAAAGGTTTTCATAAGCTCTTGTGCCTCGGCTGAGCTGTGGTTTGCCTGCAATGCCGTAAAGCCTCATACCGTTTTCGGAAACATCTACATCTAACATTTGAGAAAGCATTTCTTTGCCGTAAATATGGTAAAAAGCCGTTTTAAGGTCATTATTTCCGCTGGTATGAAGCATAGTGTTGCTGTTATTTATATACTTTATTGAAACCTCAGGATGACCTAAAGCTATTTTATTTATAATATCCGAAATATACCCACTTTCTACAGAAGGCTTTTTAAGAAATTTACGTCTTGCCGGTACATTAAAAAACAGATTTTTAACTGAAATAGTAGTTCCATTATTAGAAGCAGCTTCGGTTTTTTCAATTATTTTTCCGCCATGAATTTCTATTTTAGTTCCTAAATCGCTGTCTTTAGTTTTTGTAATCATTTCTACCTGAGATACAGAAGCAATACTTGCCAAAGCTTCACCTCTGAAACCAAGTGAAATAACATTTTCAAGGTCGTCTATTTTTTCTATTTTACTTGTAGCATGGCGGATAAAGGCCGTTTCAACATCTTCTTTTGAAATACCACTGCCATTATCGGTTATTCTTATAAGCGTTGTACCGCCGTCACGGATTTCAACAGTAACGGCACCGGCACCGGCATCAATAGAGTTTTCTACAAGCTCTTTTATAACTGAGCTTGGACGTTCCACCACTTCTCCGGCAGCTATTTTATTAATTGTATTGTTATCAAGAATATGTATAATACTCATGCCTTAAACCCCGCTTTTTAGAGTCCTTTTGTTTTTTTCTGTAAATCAAATAATGTTTGAAGTGCTTCAATAGGTGTAAGAGACATAACATCAATTTTGTTTATTTCGTCTATTATCTGTGTTTCGTTCATTGTAAACATATCAACCTGCTGAGTATGGTTTTTACTTTCTTCCTCAGACTGTTTAGATATAATTTTAGCCTTTTTTGTTATATCAGCTGAATTAAGCTGTTTAAGTATCTCTTTTGCCCGTTTTATTACTTTTTTAGGAAGTCCTGCCAGTTTGCCTACCTGTATTCCGTAACTATTGTCGGCTCCGCCACGGACTATTTTTCTTAAAAATACAATATCATCGTTATGTTCTTCCACTGTTACACAGTAATTTTTAACACCGCTGAGCTTGCCTTCAAGCTCTGTAATTTCGTGATAATGAGTAGCAAAAAGAGTTTTAGCTCCTATAAGATTTTTGTCAGCTATATATTCAAGCACAGCCCAAGCTATTGAAAGACCGTCAAATGTGCTTGTTCCGCGACCTATTTCGTCAAGTATTATAAGGCTGTTATCTGTCGCATTATTAAGTATGTTTGATACCTCAATCATCTCAATCATAAAAGTACTTTGTCCGCTTGCCAAATCATCAGAAGCACCAACTCTTGTAAATATTCTGTCCACAATACCTATATGTGCTTCTGACGCCGGTACAAAGCTTCCAATTTGTGCCATAAGTGTTATAAGTGCCGTTTGACGCATATAAGTTGATTTTCCGGCCATATTAGGGCCTGTAATTATAGAAAGCAGATTTTCGTCTTTATCAAGATATGTATCATTTGCTATAAAAGAGCCGTTAAGCATTTTGTCCACAACTGGGTGACGGCCTTCTTTAATATCTATAATTCCGCTGTTATCAACTTTTGGCATTACATAATTATGCTTCTGTGCTGTTTCGGCAAAAGACTGCAATACATCAATTTGTGCTGTTGCATGAGCAGTTTTTTGTATTCTTTCAGCCTGATTTGTTATAAAGTTTCTTACTTTGCAGAATAAATCATATTCAAGAGAAACAGTCTTTTCTTCTGAGCTTAATATAAGTTCAGAAATTTTCATCAGCTCATTAGTTGTGTACCTTTCTGCATTAGCTAATGTCTGTTTTCTTATGTATCTGTCTGGCACATCGTTTATATTTGATTTTGTTACTTCTATATAATGACCGAAAACTTTGTTGTATCTAAC
>CALWSS010000116.1 GCA_944384255.1 uncultured Clostridia bacterium | reverse complement strand
ATAGTGTCTTGAATATTTACGAGTGCATTAAATCATCTTTCTTTAATGTGTTTTCAAATAAAATGAGAACGTTCCTTACAATGCTTGGCATTATAATAGGTATAGCCAGTGTTATTATAATAGTGGCTATAGGTAACGGCTCTCAGGCCGCTATGGAAGAGGAGTTTGAAAGCTTCGGCACCGGTACACTTCAGGTAAGCCTTGTAAGCTCAAGAGATATTGAAACTCGTGACCTTCTTACAATGGATGACTATTATATGCTTAAAGACCTTGACGGAATAGAATACATTTCCCCTACATATTCCGGCTCCAATGCATATGTAAAGCTTTTGGACCCTACAGAAACTAACAGAGCAAATGTAACAGGAGCAACAGGGGATTATAAATATATTAATAATGATACTGTTTTGTATGGCAGGTATATATCCGATAATGATGTTGAAATGAGAAATAATGTCTGTGTAATTCAGGATACAACAGCGTTAAAAGTATTCGGCTACTGCAACGAAGACGTAATAGGGCAGAAAATAAAAATTAAGTCGTGGAAGGGCACAACAAAGCTTACAGTTGTTGGCATTACTGAAAATACAGATTCTTCCTCATCAAACTACAGTGATGAGTATCCGGAAAACATAGTTATGCCTATAACCACATGCATGAAAGTATTTACCGGCTCTACTTTAGGCGGTATATCAATAGTTTTAACTGACGCAAGCCAAAGCGAGATTATGCAGGAAAAAATAATTGCGGCTTTGGAAGACTTCCACAATAACGAAGATAAATATTATATTATGGATACTACCGATATGGTAGAGTCTATTAACTCAATACTTTCGTATGTAACATTGTTTATAAGCTTTGTAGCGGCAATCTCTCTTTTGGTAGGCGGCATAGGCGTTATGAACATAATGATGGTTACAGTTACCGAAAGAACACGTGAGATAGGCATAAGAAAAGCTATAGGCGCCAAAAACCGTGATATACGTCTTCAGTTTATAACAGAGGCCATTATACTTACAGGCATGGGCGGCATAAGCGGACTTGTAATAGGCTATATAGGCTCAATATTTGTAGGAAATCTTGTAGGTATATCACCGGTTATGAGTATAACGGCTATAGTAGGCGCTGTAGGCATATCAATGCTTATAGGTATAATTTTCGGTGTTGCCCCGGCTAATAAAGCCGCACTTTTAGACCCTATAGAAGCCCTTAGGTTTGAATAAAGGAAGTGAGTTAATGAAAAAACGATATTTGGCTGTTTTAATTGCCGTATTTATGGCATTTTCACCTGTAAATTCTTTTGCTGCAGATGAAAGCACAACCGAAACAACTGAAGAAACCACAGCAGGTGAGGAGCAAAACGACCTTACAGAGCAGTTCAGTACATTTATAACAAGCCAGTATGACGAGGATTTGGAAACTTTAACATTTGACGATGCTGTAGAAAAGGCCTTAAGAAACAACTCTTCACTTAATAACCTTAAGGCAAGTATGGACCTTGCAGAAACTCAGCTTGAAATACAGTACCTTGAGGCCTATTCTTCAGACGGTTTTTCAGGCTTAATAAGCTTTTTAAATTCCCAAAGCAGTTATCAGAACAATGAACTTTCAGTAGTGGCACAGGAGGAAAGCGTTAAACATTCAATGAAGGAGTCATTTATAAATATTATTGAGCTTCAAAGAAATATTGCTTTATCTGAACTGTCACTTAAAAATGATGAGCTCAACCTGGCTCTTTCAAAAATTAAGCTCTCCAACGGCAAAATATCCCAAAGTGAGTATGATAATTTAAATTTGGCATATAACACAGCCAAGGAACAGCTTGAAACACAAAAAGACACTCTTGAACTGGAATATGTTTCTTTAAATATATTAATGGGTACCGATATAAACGAAAGATATAACTTTGTAATGGAAGCCGTTTATGAGCCTTTTGAACTGGATATACCGGTAGAAAGCTATATTAACGGAAAAGTTGCCTCAAGCAATTCTGTAAGACAGGCAGAAAAGAGCTATGAAACAACAAAACAGACATCAAAGCTTACACCTTTAAACAGCTCTGAAATAGGCGGTTATCAGTCGGCACAAAACAGCTTAAACTCAGCTGAAATGAGCTATGAAGATGCCAAAGACAGCGTTTATGAGTCTTTGTATCAGAAATACAACTCCATAGTTCAGGAGGAAAAAGACTACACAGCCGGTCTTGATGAATTAAAACTGCTTCAGGATGAGTTTGAGAGAACACAGGTTAAATATCTCAGCGGAAATGCTTCATATTATGAGCTTTTAACTGCTCAGTATAACGTGGCTGAAAAAGAAAATACACTTTTAAGCAGTGTTTACAGTCACATGCTTCTTTCGGAAGAGCTGACAAATACTGAATTAATGTAAACGGAATAAAAAAATATCAGCGGTATAAACTGAATTTCTATATGTTTATACCGCTTTTTTCTGTATTTGATATAATAATTGTGTATGTTTTTTGCATTATATAATATTTTCTATAGATAATTAATGAATGTTTTGGTATAATTATTCGAAAAGTATAATTATTTTGAATTATTTTCAAGTTAGGGATGGTTATATGCTTAAAGGCAAAACTGTGCTTGTTTGTGTAACAGGCGGCATTGCTTCATATAAAATGGCAAACTGTGTTAGTATGCTTATAAAACAGCATGCTGATGTTTATGTTATAATGACTAAAAATGCGGTTAACTTTATTAACCCCATTACATTTGAAACTCTTACATCTCATAAATGCATTGTAGATACTTTTGACAGAAACTTTCAGTTTAATGTGGCTCATGTGGCTTTAGCCAAAAAAGCCGATGTATGCCTTATTTCACCGGCTACGGCAAATGTAATAGGCAAAATAGCAAACGGCATTGCCGATGATATGCTTACAACAACTGTTATGGCCTGCACATGCAAAGTTATAATAGCTCCGGCTATGAATACGGCTATGTACAGAAACCCTATTGTTCAGGATAATATATCAAAGCTTAAACGCTTCGGTTACGAGGTTATAACGCCGGCAAGCGGCTACCTTGCCTGTGGAGATAACGGAGAAGGCAAAATGCCGCCGGAAGAAGAACTTGTTGATTATGTATTAAAAGAAGCGGCTTATAAAAAAGACATGAATGGCCTTAAGGTTATAGTAAGTGCAGGGCCAACTCAGGAAGCTATTGACCCGGTTAGGTATATTACAAACCATTCAACAGGCAAAATGGGCTATGAACTTGCTAAGGCTGCTGTAAGACGTGGAGCAGAAGTTACTCTTGTTAGCGGCAAGACAAGCCTTCCGCCTGTTAGGTTTGCCGAAAACATAAGCGTTACAAGTGCTCAGGATATGTTTGATGTGTTTAAGTCAAGATTTAAAGATTACGACATTATAATAAAGGCCGCAGCAGTTGCAGACTATAAGCCTTTGCATGCTGCCAACGAGAAAATAAAGAAAACAGACGACGACATGAATATAGAGCTTACACGAAACCCGGATATTATAAAATATATGGGTCAAAACAGACGTGACGGCCAGTTTATATGCGGTTTTTCAATGGAAACCCAAAACATGATTGAAAACAGCAGAGCCAAAATAAACAAAAAAAATATCGATATGATAGTAGCCAATAACCTTAAACAGGCAGGCGCCGGCTTTGGCACTGACACAAATATAGTAACAATTATTACAAATGATGAAATGCTTCAGCTCGATAAAATGCCGAAAGAAGAAGTATCAAATGAAATACTGACATTTATACTTAAAAAGCTAAACAAAAATTAAGAGCGGGGCATTAAGAAGGGGGATGATACATTGATAGAGAGAATTACTCTTAAAATGCAGGCCTATAATTACCTTAAAAAACAAATTATAGACGGCAAACTAAAGGCAGATGAAATATATACTGAACAGGGTTTTGCCGAAATGCTTAATATTTCACGAACGCCTGTTAGGGAGGCAGTGCTTCAGCTTGCCCATGAAGACTTTGTTACAATAAAACCCAATAAAGGCTTTGTCCTTAGGGAATACAGCGTAAGGGATATAGACGAGTATTTGCAGGTAAGAACGGCCATAGAGGGCTTTTGTGGTATGTATGCTGTTGATACGGCAGGAAGCCAGCAATGGAAGGACTTAGTTGAAACCCTTGAAACATATCTTAAACAGGAAGAAGATATGATTGAAAAAGACGCAACATCTCAGGAGTTTATGAAAAAGGACTTTGACTTTCATTTGGCTATTGTAGGCTACAACAATAACCGGCAGATGCTTAATATATTTAATGACATGCGAAACAGAATAGACCGAATAGGTGTTAAGACATTTTCAATAGGCGGCACAATAACAAATGCGTATAAAGAGCATACGGAAATATATAAAGCCATTAAACACGGCACAAGAAATGATATATATATGGCCATAGAGGCACATCTTGATAAATACCGCGAGGTATTAGATAAACTATAATAAAAAACGCATTATTAGTATAAAGCTGATAAATGCGTTTTTTTATATTACGTTTAGTTTGTAGAGTTTAAAATTATTATGATTAATTTGAGTTTTGTATTTATAAATATATTTTACATTGAATTTTTGTAAATAAATTACATTGTGGTATGATTGCAAAATTGGTATACTACACACCAGTAGGAGGTGCTTTATGTTTGTAAAATCAACTTTTAAAGAACAGGCATACGAATACCTGCTTAATTTAATAATTAATAATTATCTTGAGTCTTCTAAGGTATACTCTGAAAGATATTTTGCTGAAATAATGGGAATTTCAAGAACTCCGGTTAGGGAAGCACTGCTTCAGCTTCAAAGAGAGGGCTATATTATAATACAGTCAAATAAAGGTATAAAAGTCAGAGAAATTTCACAAAGCGAGATTGCCGAAATAATTCAAATGAGAATAGCAATAGAGGGGTTTTGTGCCGTTTATGCATCTGAAAAAGTAAATACCGATAAATGGCAGGATTTGTGCAGTAATTTAGACCATTTTTTAGCCATAGAAGAAGAAATGCTGGGCAAAGAAAACATTCAGGAAGAGTTTATAAAAAACGATTTAAGTTTTCATTTGGCAGTTATTGATTTTTGCGGTAACAGCAAAATGAAGGAAGCTCTTGTTAATTTAAGAAACCAAATAAACCGAATAGGTCTTCAATCACTTTATAAAGAAGAGAGGATTAAACAGACGCATAAAGAGCATTTGAAAATATATGAAGCCATAAAAAGCGGAAACCAGCGAAAGGCGTATTTAAGTATAAAAGGGCATCTTACAAGCTGTGAGGAAATTTTAAAAACAACAGATAAATAAGCATATACGTTTGGTGTGCTTATATTAAAATTTTTATTTAGCATTGTATTTTTAATTTATTAAAGGAGGAGTTAAAATGAAAATTACAGCCGTTGAAACAATTCAGCTTCCGGCACACCCAAGGCATTTGTGGGTAATGGTGCATACCGATGAGGGAATAACGGGCATAGGCGAGGCCACAGACAAAGTTGAGCTTACAAAAACAGCGGTGCATAATTTTTGTGCCGAAATAATATTAGGCGAAAATCCTTTAAATAACGAAAAACTTTGGGCCATGATGTACGACAGTGCCAACTATACCGGATATATGGGTGCAGAAATGCGTGCCATGGGTGCCATAGATATGGCGCTTTGGGATATAAAGGGAAAAGCGGCCAACATGCCGGTTTATAACCTTTTAGGCGGCAAAATACAGGAAAGCCTTAAGGTTTATAATACATGTATCAGCTATGGCAACATAAGAGACCGTGAGTGGTTTATGGAAGATGCCGGAGAGCTGGCAAAAGACCTTTTAAAAAGCGGCATTACAGCCATGAAAATTTGGCCTTTAGACAGCCTTTCAACTAAATATAACGGTCAGTATGTAACAAGAGAGGATATACGCCGGGGTCTTTTGCCTTTTAAGAAAATACGTGACGCTGTAGGTGATAAAATGGAAGTGGCCCTTGAGTGCCATTCCAGATGGAACCTGCCTATGGCCGTTCGGGTAGCTCAGGAGGTTGAGCAGTACGACCCTATGTGGTTTGAAGACCCTATTCCGGTTGATAATATTACATGCTTTGCCAATTTAAGGAAAAAGACAAAGCTTCCTATACTTGCCAGTGAAAGACTTGTTACTAAATATCAGTTTAGAGAACTTTTTGAAAAAGACGCCTGTGATATTGCTATGTTCGATGTTAGCTACTGCGGTGGAATTACGGAGTGTAAAAAAATAGCCGGCATGGCCGATGCTTACCACCTGCCGGTTACAACACATAACTGTGGTTCACCTGTAATGACAATGGTTGTAGCCCACTTAATGATAAGCTGTCCTAACACAAACGGCATTGAAACAGTACGTTCACTTTACAAAACATTTGATATAACCGATAACGGTGTGGATATACGTGACGGGCATATTTACTTAAGCGACAGGCCGGGTCTTGGCATTAATTTAAAAGATGAGGTTTATAATGCTAAAGACACAATACATACTGTTACAAAACAGGCACGTCATGACCAGATGTTTGCCGTAACAGGCGACCCATGGGCACAGTCCCCGGGAGATGATAAGGCCGGTGTTATACAGGCATAAAACTGAATAAATATAGTTATTATAAAGCCGTGATTTTTTTTCACGGCTTTATTTGTGTTTTATAAATAAATTGACTTTTCATACTGTGTTATGTAAAATAATATTAGTGGAAGCTGTGTTTGTGTGTGTTGGAGGGGATATTTAATGGATGATAAAGAATTTAAAAGAATGAATTTATATAACAATAGAGTAAATGAGGAAAACCGTGAAAAATATAATAAATACAAAGTAAACAAAAACGAAAAAGAGCCTAAAACAGCTATTTGGTGGGCAATAATGCTTTTCTGCATAGTTTACGGAATACAGGTTGTATATAACAATATACTTCTTAACGGCGGTTTATAATTTAAATGTTTATAAAAAAATCGGGTTTAAGTCAATTAACTTTAAACCCGATTTTTTTGTTTTTAATATTATTTCTTGTTGTTTATTTGGCTTTTAATGTTATTGACTATGGCATTAAGTGGATTATCAAAACCGGCTTTTATAAATGCCTGTGTGTAATTAAGGCCGGGCATGGCGTTGGCCTCACAGAATATAAGCTCATTGTTTTGGCCTTTTAAAAAGTCAACACTGCCAAGGTTAATGTTAAGCAGTGACGCTATGCTTTGGGCGGCTTTTATTTCTTCGTCTTTTGGTGTATAAGGAATTATTTCTCCGCCTTTTGCCACATTAGATAAAAAGCTTTCATTGTTTTGACGTATAAAAGAAACAATGTATTTTCCGCCGCAGATTATAAAACGTATGTCATATCCTTTGGATGACTCTATATATTTTTGAAGCATTACTCTGTCGTTATATTTTTCTTTAAATTCTTTTGACTTTTTAATGGCTTCTTGGGCACTGTGGCAAAGCTCAACACCTATGCCTTTGCTTCCGTTAAGTATTTTAATTATGCATGGGAAAGACATTTTTTTATTTATAAATTCCGCTGTTGTGTTTTGGCTTAAAAGCAGTGTATCCGGTATTTTAATATCAGGCAGATTTTGGCTTATTTTAAGTATGGCCTTTAGCTTGTCTCGGGCGTCAATTATACAGTCGGCAGTGTTTATGCATAAAACACCCATGCTTTCAAAGTATCTTGTAACATATAAGTTGTAATCATTTATATTGCCGAAATATGCCGATATAACGGCATCAGGCAAAGGATGTTTTTCTTTGTTTATAGTTATTTGTCCGTTAAATGGGTATGAAATATCTATTGTGTCAGTCATTACTTTTTTTAGTTTAATGCCGTTTTTTTCAAAAGCATTGCAAAAAATGTCTATGTCTTTAAGACCGGCGCTTTTTTCGCCTAAAAGCAAATAAATTTCCATATCAAACCTCCGTTTATATATGATTTTATCATTATGTATACAACAGTAAAGTTCTAAATTGTATACAATATGTATTTCCCGTTGCAAAGCCTGCTGGTCTACTGTATTATAATCGCAAAAGGAGTGGCTTGTATTGACTGCAACAGAAGAAATTTTAAATAAAACAATAGAAAAAGGCAATAAAGGTTTAGAAGCTCTTTTAAATGCTTCTAAAGAAGGATACATTGTAAACGAAAAACTGCTTTTTAAGCTTTTGGAAGAAAATAAAAACACCGAATTTGGGAAAAAATACGGTTTTGATTCAATTACAACTCTTGAGGAGTATCAAAAAAGAGTGCCTTTAAGCACATACAGCGATTATGAGGAATATATAAGCCGTATTGAAAAAGGAGAAAAAAATGTGATTACTTCCCGTGATATAGAGCACTTTGCCTTAAGCTCCGGCAGCAGCGGAAAGCCTAAAAAAGTGCCTATGTGCCGTGAGGCAGCGGATTTGTTTGCTCTTTATACCCACGGAACATGCTTTGCCGTAATGGACAGGGAATTAAAAGAAAACTGGGTTAAAGGCAGGGGAGTTTCTTTAACTGAAATACGTTTTAAAACAGATAATAACGGTTTTACTTATGGCGCCGTTTCTGGCAAAGTACGTGAGAGAAACAAAGCCTACGAAAGCTATGTGTATACTACACCACTTTGTGTTACTTATCCAAAGTGTGATATGGATTTTATGTATATGCATTTAAGGTTTGCCCTTATGGAAAGGGATTTGTCTTATATAACATGCACATTTATGACGGCGGCTTATGATATAATGCGGTATTTTGAAAACAACTGGCAAATGCTTGTTGAGGATATAAAAAACGGCACAATTAACAAAAAAGTAAATGTGCCGGAAAGTATAAGAAATGAGCTTAAACTTGAAAAAATGCCTCAAAGGGCAGAAGAGATAGAAAAAGAATGTTTAAAAGGCTTTGAAGGTATTATAAAACGCATTTGGCCTAATGTTGCTTTTGTGTTTGGCATAGGCAGTGAAAGCTTTAAAATTTATACCGAAAGGCTCAGGTTCTTTTTAGGCGGCATAAAAGTGCATTACAGTGTTTTTTCAGCATCAGAGGGAATATTTGCCTGCCCTGTAGAGTCTGAAAGCGATGAAATGGTGCTTATACCTTTCAGTGCATTTTATGAGTTTAAAGACATTAAAACAGGGGAAATTGTTACACTGGATAAAGTAATAAAAGGCAGAAGATACGAAATTATAATAACCAATTTATCAGGCTTTTACCGCTACAGAATGATGGATATTGTGGAAGTGACGGGCTTTTATAATAAACTGCCTAAAATACGCTTTGTTTACAGGCTTAATCAGGTGCTTAACATAGCCGGGGAGAAAACCAACGACAGTACAATGAAAGATGTTATTATTAATTTTGATAGTGAAACAGGCGAAAAGATTAAGGAATATACAGTATATGCCGATAAAAACTCTTCTCCGGGAAGGTATGTTGTTTTTGCCGAGTTTGAAAATGAACTATCTCCTGAAAATGCCGAAAAATATTCTTTCATTATGGAAAAAGCCCTTTGCGGCCTTAACTTGTCCTATGCCGAAAAAATACGTATAGGCAAGCTTCAAAGCCTTGTTCTTGTGCCGCTTCAAAAAGGTACTTACAGCGATTATGTTAATATTATGAGTCAAAAAGGCGTTTCCGTAAACCAGTTAAAGCCCGTTAGGGTAGCCGACAGCGACGAAAAAGCCGAGTTTTTTATAAACCGAATGGCCCACGGACACAGTTTTATTCAACTCTGACCTTGACGCCTTGCATTTTAAGGGTTATACTTGTTTTTAATTAAAATAATTAAATAAGACAGTTCGTTTGTACCATCCTGTCTATAAATAAAACCAGGGCTGAATACAAAACGATTTCTATTCCGCTCCGAATTATTTTCGGAGCTTTTTTGTTACGGAAAGGAGTTCAAATGTATACAATTAAAACAAAACAAAGCTTTGACTCAGCACATTTTCTTAAAGACTATAACGGCAAGTGTGCCAATATCCACGGCCACAGATGGAGTGTTGAAGCAGAAATATATTCCCAGACAATACAAAACGAAGGCTCTTTCAGGGGCATGATTGTGGATTTCGGTGATTTAAAACGTGATTTAAAAGAAATAGCCGATTATTTGGATCACAGCCTTATTATAGAAAGACATTCCTTAAAACAAAACACACTTAATGCACTTTTGGACGAAAATTTCAGGGTTATAGAGCTGGATTTCAGGCCGACGGCGGAAAACTTGGCTAAATATATATTCGATAAAATGACTGAAAAAGGCTACAAAGTAAGAATGACAGCAGTATACGAAACACCGGATAATATGGCGTCGTATTTCGGTTAAAAGAAGGTGCTTTAATGAGTGTTTTTAAAGTTGTAGAAATATTTGAAAGTATAAACGGTGAAGGTGCAAGAGCCGGACAGTTAGCTGTTTTTGTACGTTTTGCTTTCTGCAATTTAAACTGTTCATACTGCGATACAAAATGGGCAAATGAATTAAATGCGCCTTATACTTTAATGACTACAGATGAAATTTATAACAGAATTAAAGAAACAGGCATTAAAAACGTAACTTTAACAGGTGGAGAGCCCCTTTTAAGGGACGGCATAAAAGAGCTTTTGGAAAAAATAGCTTCCGATAAATTTTTAAGCTGTGAGATAGAAACAAACGGCAGTATAGATTTAAAGCAGTTTTGTGACATATCGAACAGACCGTATTTCACTATGGACTATAAGCTTAAATCCAGCGGTATGGAAGACAAAATGCTTCTTTCAAACTTTGATGTTCTGAGTAAAAACGACGTTGTAAAGTTCGTTTCATCAAATGAAGAAGATTTGCAGAAGGCACTTTATATAATAAAAAAATACAATTTAACTGAAAAATGCCGTGTTTATATAAGCCCTGTTTTCGGCAGTATAAACCCGGAAGAAATAGTGAATTTTATGAAAGAAAACAAGCTTAATAATGTTAATTTACAGCTTCAAATGCACAAAATAATTTGGGACCCCAACAAACGGGGAGTATAAAAAAGGTGGTATAATGGCAATAGACAAAGAAAAAATAAAAGAACATATAAGGGGCATTATAGAGGCTTTAGGCGATGACCCAAACAGAGAAGGTCTTATTGACACACCTAAAAGAGTGGCTGAAATGTATGCCGAAGTATTTGAAGGCATGAACTATACTAATGCCGAAATTGCCCAGATGTTTGACAAAACATTTGAGGACGACCTAATATTTTCGCAGGAAAGCAGCGATATGGTAATAGTTAGGGATATAGATATATTCAGCTACTGTGAGCACCACATGGCTCTTATGTATGATATGAAAGTAACGGTTGCATATATGCCAAGGGGCAAGGTTATTGGCTTAAGCAAAATAGCCCGTATTGCCGATATGGTATCAAAACGCTTGCAGCTTCAGGAAAGAATAGGCACTGATATAGCCGAGATAATAGAAATGGTAACAGGCTCTCAGGATGTGGCTGTGCTTATAGAAGGCTGTCACAGCTGCATGACGGCAAGGGGAATAAAAAAGACATCGGCTAAAACATATACCAGCGCTTTAAGAGGCCGCTTTGCCGATGATATAGCCCTTCAAATGAGGTTAAGAAAATAAGTAAAAATTTAGAATATAGTAAAAAGGAGGCATAAGTGTTATGGAAAAAGCACTTGTTTTGTTCAGCGGCGGACTTGACAGCAGTACATGCCTTGCCATGGCCGTAGAAAAATACGGAGCCGAAAACGTAGTGGCTCTTTCTGTGTTTTACGGCCAGAAACATAAAAAAGAAATTGAGGCAGCTAAAAAAGTAGCCGATTATTATAAAGTTGAAAGGCTGACTGTAGATTTAACACAAATTTTTAAATACAGCGACTGTTCACTTCTTGAAGGTTCAGAAAACGAAATACCGGAAAAAAGCTATGACGAGCAGCTTAAAGAAACCGACGGAAAGCCAGTAAGCACTTATGTGCCTTTTAGGAACGGTCTTTTTATATCAACAGCTGCCAGTGTGGCGCTTTCTAAGGGGTGCAGTGTTATATACTACGGTGCCCATAGTGACGATGCAGCAGGAAATGCATATCCCGACTGCTCTGATGAGTTTAATAACGCCATGGGTCAGGCTGTGTATATAGGAAGCGGAAAACAGCTTGAAATTAAAGCACCTTTTGTTAATTTAACAAAGGCCGATATTGTAAAAGAGGGCCTTAGGCTTAAAGTGCCTTATGAATTAACATGGAGCTGCTATGAAGGCGGGGATAAGCCTTGCGGTAAATGCGGCACATGTATAGACAGGGCAAAGGCTTTTGAAAAGAACGGAGTAAAGGACCCGGCGTTAAATTAATATTAAGTATATAAGGGGTGAGTGTTTATGGAAAAAGAAAGCCAGTTTGTAAAAATGACAACTCGGCCTGTTGAGCGTCTTATACCGGCTCTTGCTCTGCCTATGATTGTAAGCATGCTTGTTTCGGCTATTTACAATACTGCCGATACGTTTTTTGTATCTCAGATTAACACCAGTGCTTCAGGTGCCGTAGGTGTTGTGTTTTCGGTTATGAGCATTATGCAGGCCTTGGGATTTCTTTTCGGTATGGGTGCCGGAAGCAATATTTCAAGGCTTTTAGGCCAGAAAGACAACCAAAAGGCTTCTGAAATAGCCGCCTCGGCATTTGTTATCACTTTTATTTTAGGCGTTATAATAGCTGTTTTGGGCATGGTTTTTAATAAAGAGATAGTTTCCATATTAGGCGCTACACCTACAATACTGCCTTATGCACAAAGCTATTCAATGTACATATTCATAGGCACACCTTTTATATGCACATCTTTTGTTTTAAATAATATTATGCGTTCTCAGGGCAGGGCTTTTTTCTCTATGGTAGGCCTTTCATTTGGCGGAGTGCTTAATATAATACTGGACCCTATATTTATATTTGTATTTGACTTAGGTATAGGCGGAGCCGCCATAGCAACACTTATAAGCCAGTTTATAAGCTTTCTTATACTGTTGTTCTTCTGTGTAAGAAAAGAAGGCAATATGGTGTCTTTAAACTTAAAAAATGCAGTATTAAAATTATCGGTTTATACAGACATTATTAAAATGGGCCTTCCGTCGTTTTTCCGTCAGGGTCTTGCCAGCATAGCAAATATAATGCTTAATCTGGGTGCTATGGCTTATGGCGATGCGGCAGTTTCGGCTATGTCAATAGTTGGAAGGACATCTTTTATTATGACGGCTGTGCTTTTAGGCTTCGGCCAAGGCTTCCAGCCTGTAGCCGGCTTTGCTTACGGTGCCAAAATGTACGGCAGAGTAAGAAAAGCTTTTAAGTTTACACTTTTTACGGGTATGATAATGCTTTTTATTCTTTCGGTTGTATGCTTTGTTTTTGCTGACGGAATAATAGTGCTTTTCAGAAAGTCCGACCCGGATGTTATACAAATAGGCACTCTTGCCCTGAAATTGCAGTGTGCCACAATGTTTATACAGCCTCTTTCAATTATAAGCAATATGCTTTTGCAGTCAGTGGGTCTTCCTGTAGAGGCTACGCTTACGTCAATTTCACGTCAGGGACTGTTTTTTATACCGGCAGTTATTATACTGCCTATGATTTGGGGTCTTTTGGGTGTTCAGGCTTCTCAGCCTGTAAGCGATGTACTGGCGGCTGTATTTTGCATATTCTTTTTAAAGAAGTTTTTCAGCCAGATTCCAAAAGATGACATTGAGGTATTGAAAAACTGAAATAAATGTTGTATATTTTTGTAATACAAAAATTAAATAAACCGCTGTTTTGTTTAGAAAGCAGTGAAAAGTGGGTTTTATGGGTTATTAAGCCTTTAAGCCCGCTTTTTTGCATAATAAAGCAAAAAAAGCAAAAAGCGGAAAAATTCTACAAAAGATTAAAAATCGGTTTAATACTGATTTATTTACAACTTGGGGGTGGCATTATATGGACAGTTTAATTTTCAGCCTTAATTCAACAATACCTGTTTTTCTTGTAATGGTTTTGGGTTATATACTTAACCAAAGGGGCTTTTTTTCGGAAAGTTTTCTTAAAATAAGCGATAAGCTTGTTTTTAAGGTTACACTTCCGGTTATGCTTTTTATGGATATGTGGTCAATAAACCTGTATTCGGATTTTGACGTCAGGTATGTTTTGTTCTGTGCCGGAGCAACAACAATATCTTTTGTTGTAATTTGGATACTGGCAAAGATATTTATTAAGGACAAAAAAGTTATAGGCGAGTTTGTTCAGGCTTCTTACCGTTCAAGCGCCGCCATACTTGGGGAAGCCTATATTATAAACATATACGGCGATGCCGGAATGGTGCCCCTTATGATGATAGGCAGTGTGCCGCTTTTTAACGTATTTGCAGTTCTTGTGCTTACACTGGAATCACCGGAGAAGGTTTCGGCTTCAGAGGCAGGCAGAAGAATTGAAAAAGCCGTTATAAACATAATTAAAAACCCTATTATAGACGGAATAGCCATAGGCCTTTTAGCTTCTGCTTTAAAGCTTCAGCTTCCGGCAATGGTTCAAAAGACTTTTACAAGCATTTCATCCCTTACTACACCTCTTGCGCTTTTGGCAATAGGTGCCAGTTTTGAGTTTTCAAAAATGCGTTCTAAAATAGGCCTTACATCCATTGCGTCAGCTATAAAGCTTATTGTGCTTCCGGCAGTATTTCTGCCTGTTGCCGTTAAAATGGGCTTTACAGACCAAAAGCTTATAGCTCTTATGATTATGCTTGGTGCCTGCTCAACTCCTACCTGCTATGTAATGGCTAAAAATATGGGTCATGACGGCTCTCTTACATCAAGTACAGTTGTATCTACTACACTGCTTTCGACAATAACACTTACTTTCTGGATATTTATATTCAGAACAATGGGCTATATATTGTGATTTCGAATTTGTGACAGGGGTATATTTTATATGAAATTTTAAGAATGGTTTTATCAGCTTTAAGCTTTAAAGTTAATATTTTTTTGTTTATTATTAACCCTTGACATTAAATTTTGTCTGTTTGGATTTTTTGACTTAATTTATAAATAATGCCCTAAGAACAATAAGGCAGGCCTTTTTTTACGGTATGTTTCGGATTAAAGCGGATTTTTAATGTATACAAAAATTTTGTAAAAATTATATAAAAATCATATTAAGACGCAGATGTTGTATAAACTACTTGAAAAAAACACAATATATAGTATAATTAAAGGGCGCTGAAAAATCTTACGGGAAATATTATAAAAGGGGAAAGTGGGAAGCAATATGAAAATAATAAAAAGAAACGGAACAGAGGCTGTTTTTGACAGCAGTAAAATAAGCACGGCTATAAGAAAAGCCAACAACGAGGTTGTAGAATCCGAAAGACTTACAGAAGAACAGATTGAGAGGATTACTCTTGAAATAGAAAAAGAATGTCTTAACCTTGGCAGAGCCGCCGGTGTAGAAGAAATCCAAGACATGGTAGAAGACCGTATTATGGCTGAAAGGGCTTTTTCTGTTGCAAGAAAATACATAACTTACAGATACCAGAGAGCTCTTGTAAGAAAGGCAAACTCTACAGACGACAAAATAATGAGCCTTATAGAGTGCAGCAACGAAGAAGTTAAACAGGAAAACTCCAATAAAAACCCAACTGTAAACAGTGTTCAGAGGGATTACATGGCAGGAGAAGTAAGCAAGGATATAACAAAAAGAATACTTCTGCCTAAGGATATAGTAGATGCTCACGAACAGGGCATTATACATTTCCATGACGCTGATTACTTTGCTCAGCACATGCACAACTGCGACCTTGTAAACCTCGAAGACATGCTTCAAAACGGCACTGTTATAAGCGGCACACTTATTGAAAAGCCTCATACATTTTCAACAGCCTGCAATATAGCTACTCAGATAATAGCTCAGGTTGCCAGCTCACAGTACGGTGGACAGAGCATAAGCCTTACACACCTTGCACCTTTTGTTCAGATAAGCCGTGAGAAAATAAGAAAAGAAGTTATTGAGGAAATTAAAACTATAGGCACAGAAGTTTCCGAAAAAACTATGAGTGACATAGTAGAAAAACGCCTTCATGACGAAATCTGCAAAGGTGTACAGACAATTCAGTATCAGGTTGTAACACTTATGACAACAAACGGTCAGGCACCTTTTGTAACTGTATTTATGTACCTTAACGAGGCAAAGAATGAGCAGGAAAAGCACGACCTTGCCCTTATAATCGAGGAAGTTTTAAAACAGAGATACCAGGGAGTTAAAAACGAGGACGGTGTTTGGATTACACCGGCATTCCCTAAACTTATATATGTTCTTGAAGAGGACAACATAAAAGAAGGCACACCATATTTTTATTTAACAGAGCTTGCGGCTAAATGCACAGCTAAAAGAATGGTGCCGGATTACATATCAGAAAAGAAAATGCTTGAGCTTAAAGTTGATAAAAACGGAGAAGGCCACTGCTATACATGTATGGGCTGCAGAAGCTTCCTTACACCGTATGTTGACGAAAACGGAAAGCCTAAGTATTACGGCAGATTTAATCAGGGTGTTGTAACAATTAACCTTGTAGACGTTGCCCTTTCTTCCGGTGGAGATGTAGACAAATTCTGGGATATATTCGACGAAAGACTTGATCTTTGCTACAGAGCACTTATGTGCCGTCATAACAGACTTAAAGGCACTGTTTCAGATGTGGCACCTATACTTTGGCAAAACGGTGCTTTGGCAAGACTTAAAAAAGGCGAAACAATAGATAAACTTCTTTATGGTGGATATTCCACAATATCCCTTGGATATGCCGGTCTTTATGAATGTGTAAAATATATGACAGGTCTTTCACATACAGACCCTGAGGCTGAGCCTTTTGCTCTTGAAGTAATGCAGCACATGAACGATGCATGCAAAAAATGGAAGGCCAAAGAAAACATCGATTTCAGCCTTTACGGCACACCGCTTGAGAGCACAACTTATAAATTTGCTCAGTGCCTTCAGAAGAGATTTGGCATAATTAAAGGCGTTACGGACAAAAACTATATTACAAACAGCTATCATGTACATGTAACAGAGCCTATTGATGCTTTTACAAAGCTTGCATTTGAAGCAAAATTCCAGGCTCTTTCACCGGGAGGCGCTATAAGCTACATTGAAGTACCTAACATGCAGAATAACATTGAGGCTGTAATAAGTGTAATGCAGTTTATATACGACAATATTATTTATGCAGAGCTTAATACAAAGAGTGATTACTGCCAGATGTGCGGTTATGAAGGCGAAATACAGATAGTAAACGACAAAGACGGAAAACTTATTTGGGAGTGCCCTAACTGCAAAAATCACGACCAGTCAAAAATGAATGTGGCAAGACGTACATGCGGATATATAGGCACACAGTTCTGGAATCAGGGCAGAACACAGGAGATTAAAGAAAGAGTGCTTCACCTTTAAGAGGTTTTTGGTATGAATTACGGCGAAATAAAAAAAACGGACATAGCAAACGGCATAGGAGTCAGGGTTTCACTTTTTGTTTCCGGCTGTAGGCATCATTGTAAAAACTGCTTTAATCAGGCTACGTGGGATTTTAATTATGGCAGTGAATACACTGATGAAACGGAAAAAGAAATTATTAAGGCTTTAGAGCCAAGCTATATAAGAGGCCTTACACTTTTAGGCGGAGAACCTTTTGAAAAAGAAAATCAGGAAAAACTGACTGCACTTTGCAAAAAAGTACGTCAAAATATGCCTGATAAAGATATATGGTGCTATTCCGGTTTTACATTTGAGGAAATAACAGGAAACAGCAGGGCAAATTGTGAATTTACAAAAGAGTTTTTATCTTATTTGGATGTACTTGTAGACGGCAGGTTTGTAGAGGAAGAAAAAGACATAACACTTAAATTCAAAGGAAGCCGAAACCAAAGGATAATAGACGTAAAAGAAACACTTGCTCAAAATAAAATAGTTTTGCTTGATTTATAAAATTAATTACCCCGAACATTATGTTCGGGGTTTTTTTATGCCAATTTTACTTTTGCAACCTGTAACCAAATATGGCTTTTAAACATAATATAAACTGCTCAATAAAAAACAGGAGGCAGACAATGCGACAGGTATATGATAATTATTATAAAATTTTCAGCTGCCATAAAACAGCCGGAAAATGCCCTGACCCATGTGATATGACACCGGATGACTTTTGCTATGAAGCAGCAGACTGCAATGATTGCGTTATAGAGCACTCAGGCCTTGCTGAGGCTTATGTGCCTTATCAGACGGATTTTGATATTATGAATGAGGAAGAAAGCCTTATAGCAGGCACAGCATTTAAAAATCTTAATATGCCTTATGAGAATATATGGGTAAAAATGGGGAGGTGTGATTAATGGATAGAGAAACTTTGTTAACTAAATTAATGGAACTGGATTTTATGGCTGTTGATTTGGGACTTTATCTGAATACACACCCGGATAATGAAGAAGCCATAGCTGAATATAACAAAATAGTAAAAGCTGCTGATGCCGTAAGAGGCAAATATGAAAAAGTAGCAGGACCGGTTTGCTCATTCCGCTCAATTAACAGATGTGAAGATAAATGGCAGTGGGACGACAATCCATGGCCATGGGATAGAGAGTTTAATTTTAAGGAGGGCTGCTAAGTATGTGGATATATGAAAAAAAGCTTATTTTTCCGGTAAATATTAAAAATCCTGACCCGAAATTAGCCAAAATTATGCTTGAACAGTATGGCGGAAGCGACGGGGAATTAGGTGCAAGCGTTAGATATTTAAGTCAGAGATTTGCAATGGTTACACCTCAGGCAAAAGCCACACTTAACGACATTGGTACTGAGGAAATAGCTCATACCGAAGTAATGGGAACTATAGTACGTCAGCTTTTAAAAGGCGCTACCCAGCAGCAAATAATGGACTCCGGCTTTGACCAGTATTTTGTTGCACATGGTTTAGGTGTTTATCCTTGCAGTGCAGCAGGCGACCCATGGTCGGCAGGTGGTATTCAGTCAAAAGGCGACCCTATAACTGATTTATATGAAGACATGGCGGCTGAAAAAAAGGCCCTTAAAACTTACGATTATTTGATTGCTTTAACCAGCGACCCTGACGTTCTTAAACCTCTGAGATTTTTAAGAGAAAGAGAAATAGTTCATTTTCAGCGTTTCGGTGAAGCGAAGTAAACAGATTTAAACGGATTATTGCTGTTTTTTATTTAAACTTAAAAAAGATAACAATAAGTATATAGCCTGAATTTTAAGAGTTTGCAATATTTATGTTGGTTTTATTTTTACTGAAAAAAATGAGAATTAAATGATTTTGTGAGTATATATCAATATGTGTACATAAAAAATACTCCCCAATAAAAGGGGAGTATTTAATGTTATATGCTTTGAGCTGTTTATGTGGCAAATGATTTTAATATTTTTCGTTTCCGTAGTTTGTGCTGCTCATGTCATCATAGTCATGATTGGAGAAGTTTTTCTCCGGCTCAGACTTAGATGTAGAATCTGAGTTTTTAAGTTTAAATGAGCTTACAAGGTTTTTAAGTATTACAGCCTGTCCTGAAAGCTCCTCACTTGCTGCAGCACTTTCCTGAGCTGTAGCTGAGTTTGTCTGGATAACGCTTGAAATCTGGTCAATTCCTATGCTAACCTGCTTAGCTGCTTCAGCCTGATGCTTTGAGCCCTCTGAAATAACACCTATTGCAGATACAGCACCATGAGAACTTGCGGCTGTTTCTTCTATTGAACTTGCTGTCTGATGAACAATACGTGTTCCATTTTCAACTGCCTTCATGCTGCGTTCAATTAATGAAGATGTACTCTTAGCTGCTTCGGCACTCTTAGCAGCAAGGTTACGTACTTCATCAGCTACAACGGCAAAGCCTTTTCCAGCAGAACCTGCACGGGCAGCCTCAACTGCGGCATTAAGAGCAAGTATATTTGTTTGGAAAGCTATATCTTCTATTGTTTTTATTATACGGCCAATTTCGTCTGAGCTCTTGTTTATTTCATCCATAGCACTTACAAGCTCTTTCATCATTTCCTGTGTTTCGTTAAGTGATGTACCGGCATTAAGAGCAAGTTTATTTGCTTCTTCGGCTGAGTCTGCGTTTTTCTCTATTTCAGCTGTAATTTCATTAATTGTAGCTGCAAGCTCCTCTACACTTGAAGCCTGCTCTGTAGCACCCTGACTAAGTGCCTGTGCACCTGAAGCTACCTGTTCTGAACCGGATGAAACTTGGTCAGCAGACATGTTAATTTCATTAAGTGTGTTGCTTAATTTAGTGTTTATGTTATGCATGCTTTCTGCAACAACATTAAAATCACCACGATATATTTCATCGTTAATGTCAATATCAAAATTACCTGATGCCATAGCACCAAGAGAGCGGTTTTCTTCATTTATTATATCTCTAAGGGCATCAACAATATTTTTTGTGGCACTGGTAAGTATTTTTGTTTCGTCTTTTGATTTAACTGTAGGTACAGGAGAGTTTAAATCACCCTGAGAAAGAAGCACAAGTCTGTTTGCACAATCTTTGATAGGTTTTGAAATCTTTCCTGTTATTATTATTGAAATTATAAGTATAAGAATTATTGCTAATACTACTAAAACTATTGTTACTATAATGGATGTAATAGTTGACTGCATAAAGTCGGAAATAGGGGCATATACAGCAAGACTCCATCCGTCTGTACCGTCAACAGGTGCATAGCCGACTATTTTTTCTTCACCTTCTGTAGAATATGTAGCTACATTGCTGTTTCCGGCTATCATATCTCTGTGTATGTCAGCTAAGCCCTGAAGGTCTGTTTCACTTGAAGACCTCTGAATTATGTTTTCTACACAAACTTTGCTTGCGTCAAGGTCTGCTATAGTTGTGCCGTCACTGCCTATCATATAAGCTCCGCCGTTATCGCTTATATGTATAGTTGACATTATATCATTTAAGAAATTTTCATCAGGAACAAAGTAAACAACGCCTATAGGTGTTGAGTTGGCGTTTCCGTTTTGCCATATAGGAGCTGCCACAATAATTGTAAGCTCGTTTGTAACTTTACTCATAACAGGAGTTGAAATATATGCTTCTCCATTCATACATCTCTGATAATAATCTCTGTCAGAATAGTTGTTTCCGTCTATAAGACTATTACCTTTTGAATCAAGTATATTTGAACGTGTCATACCGTATTTTTTAGCCCATGTATCCAATAATGCCTGTTTCTGGCTTACAGGAACTTCCGGGTCGGCAATATCGCTGCGGGCGCCAAAAGCCTCTGCTACGTTTATATAAGACTGGATTTCCTTGCTTACACGGTCGGCAGAAACATTAGCTATAATTTGTGATGACTGTTTCAACTGACCTATTGCACTGTTGTAATTCATCAGTATGCTTGTTATGCCAAGAATTAAAAGCACTATAACTACAAGGCTTCCCAAGCTTAAAATAATCTTTGTGCGAATACTCTTCATAATTACACACTCTCTTTCCCTTCATTAGTTGTTTTTTTGTTTGTGGCCGTTTTATGAGGCCATATAATTATGTTCCCACAGCATTTGGTGTATTAATAAAATGCCTATGGCAAACGCTTCATTAATTTATCGACAAATTAATATATTTTGTAAATAATTATGAATAAAAATAATTCGTGTTTTGCAAATTTTTTTCAATAAAAAAATGCGTTAAAATCTTTGCAGAAATTAACGCTATTTTTTAAATATTCCAAATAATTTCACATGTGCCGTCTTTAAATATAATCACTTTTTTAATAAGTATTTGAAAAATGGCCTTTTTTTGGTTAAAATCAGCTTTAAGCCAATTTTCAAAGTAAATAGAAGAGTTTAAATCAGACTGCTTTTTTGCTTTAAACTGCTTTAAAGTGTTTAAAATACTGCTTTTTTCTAATGAAAGTACATGAGCCTTTTGATTTAAAGTGCTTAACAGGTCTTTATTAATACTGCTGCTTAATACAATATCTGCTAATTTGTTCTGCTGCAACTGAATATCTTTTAAATGTAATTTAATTTGATTTATGTATGTTTTGCTTAAAGCACAGTTTTTTTCATAATTGGATTTAATTTGCAGCAATTTCTCATATATGCATTTATCAATGAAATTTTCCAAATCATCGGCATAAATTGTGCAGTCACAGCCGCAGCAATTTTTTTTGTGGCTTTTCTGTGGGCATATAAAGTATCGCCTAAAAGAACCGTCGCTTTTGGGGCTTTTAACAGTTGTCATTAAACTGCCGCAACTGCCACATATAATATTTCCTGAAATATAGCTGCTTTTGTTTGAAACAGAAGGGCCAAGGCTTTTGTTTTTATCAAGTTTTAACTGGCATTTAAGCCATATATCTGAATTTATAATACCTTTGTGCCGGCCTAAAACAAGCTTCATGTCAGACCAATCATCAAGGGCACTGTTATGGGTTGTTCTGCCGTAAAGCCTTGCACCGTATGTGCCGTTAAATAATTCAGCATTATTTATTATTTTTACACCTTTTATTTTGTAGTAGCTGTAGACGTTAAAATCTGCTTTAACATATACAGGATTTTTTATTATGGTGCTTAGTTTGGAAGATGACCACAAAGTACCGTTTGAGGGCTGTATATTGTTTGAATTAAGGCTTTTTGCCAAAGAACGCAAAGACGTATTTTTTGCTGAATAATAATTGAATATATACACAATCTGTTGCAGCTCGTTTTCATTGGGCACAAGTATTTTGGTCTGTATGCCGTTAATAAAATCATCTTTTAAATTAAAGCCGTACTGCCTTCTGCCGCCCATATAAAGGCCTATATCGCTTCTTTTGCTGTAGGCGTCTTTTATCCTGTTTATAATGGATGTACGTTCAAATTCAGCAAATACTATAAGCATTTTTAGTATTAAATCGCCGTAAACTGACGATGTGTCAAAGGCTTCCTGAGATGATACAAACTCAACACCGTTTTCTTTAAATATCTGAAGTATGCCGACAAAATCATTAAGGGAGCGGCTTATACGGTCTAATTTATATGTAATAACTTTGTTTATGCTGCCGTTTTTTATGTCTTTTATCATTTCTTTAAAGCCGGCTCTATCAGTATTGCTGCCGCTGGCGCCTTGGTCTTTGTAAATTTTAACGGTTTCCTGTTTTTCATGAGGTTTGAGCACAGCTTTGCAGTAATCTATCTGTGTTTCAATGCTTACGCTGTTTTCACGTTCCACCGACTGACGGGCATATATGGCTATCATTTGTACATGCCGTTTTGTGGATTTTCTTTAAGTATTGAGTTTATTTCGGAATATATGTAATTAATATCTTTTAAACAGTCCGTATCTTTTTCGACTATGGAATGTATTACTTTATGTGTATTGCCTTTTTTATCGGTGTACTGGCTGTATTTGGCTGTTTTTCGTTTTGAATCGAAAATATAATTCATAATTTTTTGTCCTTTAATAACTTTGTATTATTTTATTACGTTTGAATTGAATTTTATTACTGTATGTGTTTAAAATGTTTAATTTGCTAATTTCGGTGAAGCCCTTGATATAGTACGGGGATATTTAAATGAAAACCGTGTTTTTGACATGCCTTGTGTGAACTTAAAAAAGACAGACAAATAATCAGAATAATTTAGAAAAATTAGAAAAAAGTTAGAAAAGGTTAGAAAAAAAGCCGTTCTTTATGAACTGCACCCCATTTGTTAGACAGTATGATATACTAAATAACAAATGGGGTGATTTTTTATGCCAAAAGGAAAACCAAACAAAAAATATACACCTGAGTTTAAGAAACTTGTTGTTGAAACTATA
>CALWSS010000115.1 GCA_944384255.1 uncultured Clostridia bacterium | reverse complement strand
TTTTTTGACTCTTGCTTCTTTATTCAGTTTTCAAGGTGCAGGTCTTTCTATTTAGGCTGTTCAGATGTCTTATCTCACAGCCGCTTGTATATAATAGCACCACTACATCATTCTGTCAACAACTTTTTTCATTTTTTTGAAAAAAATTTTTACTTAGCCTTTACAGGCCTTAAACACACCTATGCTATTATCCTTAAAATCATCTTAAGCAGTACATTTGAGTTAAACAATGCAAGAGCTATTTTTGAGTTTTCAAGAGCGTCATAAAACCATGTCAGCTTATCACCGCTTACAAACAAAACAGCCACAACAAATATAACCCAAACTATTAACACGCCTTCAAGCAGGCCTACAATTAATCCTCCGGCAGAGTTTATACCGTGAATAACCGGAAGCTTTGTAACAACATCAAGCAGTAAAAGTACCAGCTTAAAAATTATAATAAGCCCTACTGCAACTACTATCATGGATAAAATATTTAAAATCATACTTGCCACATAACCTGATATATAGTCATTTATACCTGTTGCGTCAAGTATGCCGTAAACCACCGGGTTATTATTTGATATAAGGGATTCCTTAAGAAAATCCGGTATAGAAAGGCTGTTTATATAATCATTAGACTGAGCACTTACAGCCGATGCCATGCTGTCCAGATTAAGAGCTTTTGCCACTCCGCTTTCTATATATCCGTAAACAGGCGTTGTTCTTAAAAATTTGCTGAAAACCGGATAAATTTTATTAGTCAGCAATAAAGAAACTACGCTTGGAACAAATGAAAAGCATGTTTTAACAAAACCTCTGAAATATCCCACAACAACACAAATACCAATAACTGCCAGTACAAAAATATCTAAACTGTTCATTAAATAGTATATTCCTCCTTTAAATAAGCCGGATAACAAATTTATTGAAATCCGGCATAATTTTTTATTCCGCTTCTATTATTTTAGCTTCAGAACCGGTAATTACAAGAACCTTATTTCCTCCGGTATACGGAAATACGTCTTTAATTACTTGTGTAGCCGTAAAGTGCCAATTTTCCTTAGCAGACTCATTTATGCAAATAAAATCATTTCCGCTTCCAATAATTATATTCTTTCCGGCTACATTTAAGTACGATATATCGTCACCTACTAAATATTCGCTTTTTTCTTTGCCGTTTTTATTTAATATATAAACAGTTCCGTTTTCAAAGCCTTCCGAGCCTGCAAGCTGTTCCCCAAGAGCCAAAACTATATTCCCGTTTTGAGTAACTGCCACAGCATCTATTCTGTTTGAAATAGGAGTATTCCACACTTCATTGCCATTTGCATCAACTGCAAATAAGCCTTTATCATAAACAATAACAAATTTGCCGTCTAAAGCAAATATATAAGGTGCAATAATGTCTTCTTTTTCTATTCCGGCATAAAACTCACCTGTTGCTGTGTTCTTGGAATCTTCTTTATTAACATAAAACAGCAGAACTTTTGCCTTAATTTCTATATCTGAAGTGTCGGCATACGTAACAGCCAGAATTCTGCTGTCCTCGCTTAAAGCCGCACTTAAAGGATAAATACCGCTGTCCTGCTCAAAACGCTCCATAAGAATCTGTCCGTCATTTCTTATTACGGAAATTTTGTAGTCTTCACCGTATTTTTGTATAACGGCACTTGTCCCCTGCGAATTAAGGGCACAGCTTACAATATTCCCGTCAGTTTGAGCCGAAAATGCAAGGCCGTCTGTACTATAAAGCCTTAAATTTTTTCCCTGAACATCATTTATAATGGCATACTTTCCATTTGATATACCTGTAACAGACGACATTGTATATGTATCGTTCCATTTTTGGGTATCTAAATCCAAATAATACTTGGCTCCGTCTTTTGTAAGATATAAATATCCGTCATCGAAATATAAGAACTTAGAGCGGCTGTCATTTTCAAATGTTATTTTTATTTCACTTTCTTTAACAGTATTATTTTGAACTTCTTCACTCTCTGAAGTATCCTGACTGCTTTGAGCATCAGTATTTTCAGCATTTTCAGTATTTTGTGTGTTTTCTTCTGTTTCTTCACCGCTTTGGGCAGCCTCAGATGAGCTTTGTCCGCTTTGGTCAGAAGAAGCTGTATCCTGTGAAGAACCTTTTAGTATGCTTTCAATGCTGAAACTTTTCATTATATCAACATTAAGAAATCTCAAACCAAAATATGTTCCTCCTATTGCAGCCATTAAAAAAAGTACAATTATAAATAATTTGCCGCTTCCACCGTGTTTTCCTCCGCCGGAAGAAGAGTCATCATCCTCTTCATAATCGTCACTTTCATCGTAATCATCATAATCATCATTATATCCGTCATCGTATTCACCGTTATATTCATCATCAGTAAACTGACCTTCATCATATTCATTGTTCATGGCATAACCTCCCGAAATTACTGTAATTATACTATAAACATTTGTGAAAGTCTAACCCCTTTTAGTCGCCTGAAACTTAATTAATCAATACTTAAAATTTTAAGTTTTTTAGTACAACAGCTATAAATTCAGCCAAGCCTATTAGTGAAAACACAACATAAAATTTTTCTACAAAAACTGCAAAGCTTACAGACGAAACAAAATACGAAGCAGCCAAAAAAAATACTAATTTCAGTACTGAAAACTTTTTGTTTAAAACCCATTCCATAGCACAAAATCCGTTTGACGCAGCCGTTGTATATACCGAAAGTACAAAAGAAAAAATATATATGTAATAAACTGTATTTGAAATATTTTTTGTAACCAAAAGCATTGGCAGCGGCTCATTTAAGGCATTTTGGCTTAAAACCAATGCACAGGACATTAAAGCACCTATTAAAAAAACAATTAATCCGGTTAAAATACAGCCCGAAAAGGGCTTTGTGCCTTCTTTCAACTTTCCGGCACACTCAATTAATACAGGTACACATGATACCATGTTGTAAAATGCAAACTCAGCACCTTTTATAAACCCGGCAGATACATTATTCAGCATTAAATCCGGCAAATTCAAACTGGTGTTTTTTAAAACAGATACAGAGCTTATAATAATGCCAACTACAAGCAAAGGCACCAATATGCCGTTTGCTTTTATAATGCCTTTTGGCCCGTTAATTAAAACCGGCACACACATAAATATAAACAAAATACGTGCCATTTTATTGCTCATTAATCCAAGACTTTGGCATAAAGACCCGAAAGCCGAAATCATAGCCGTAAAGAGCACAAAAAAGAATACACCAGTAAAAAAGCATATAATATCAGAAGCTTTTTTACCCATTATTTCATCCATAAAACCGGAATATTGAAATATCCATGTTTTAAAAGATGTTTTAACAGCTAAGGTACCAAATAAAATAATTATGCAGCAGCTAAAAATAAGCGGTATTAAAAAGCAGCCGCCTGTTTTTAAAAAATACACAGCAATTTCACTGCCGGAAGCAAATCCGGCGCCTATTAAAGTTCCTGTATATAAAAACGAAAGCTTCAAATCATTTTTACTCAAAAAAATCCCCCATACCAACTGTATGAGGGACTAACAATTATTATCAATACTCTTTTATTATTTTATTATAAAGCTCAATGTACTTTAATGCTGAAGACTGCCAAGAATTATTGCACTCCATGGCATTTCTTACAACAAATTTCCAGTCATCGCTGTAGTAAACACTTAAAGCCTGGTCAAATGCCCACATAAGCCCGTCTGCCGTGTAATGCTCAAAAACAAAGCCGTTTCCTGTTTTTGTTTCTCTGTTAAAATGTGTTACCGTATCGGAAAGACCTCCCGTTTTTCTTACAATAGGGATAGTTCCGTATCTTAAAGAAAACATCTGTCCCAAACCGCAAGGCTCAAAAAGCGACGGCATAAGGAACATATCACTTGAAGCATATATTCTTTGAGCCAATACATCGTCAAACTTAATATTTGCACTTACACTGCCCTTATGATTCCACTCAAGGCCTCTGAAAAAGTCCTCAAGACGTTTTTCGCCTGTGCCAAGTATTACAAGCTGTATGTTGCGGTTAAGCACTTCCTCAGCTACCCAAGAAACAATATCAAGTCCCTTCTGGTCGGCTAAACGAGAAATAATGCTTACAAGAGGCACATCCCTAACTTCAAGGCCAAGCTGTTTTTGAAGCTCAGTTTTGTTAAGCTTTTTCTTATCAGCAGTATCCACATTATAATTAACCACAATTCTTTTATCCGTTTCAGGATTATTTTTATCATAGTCAATACCGTTAAGTATGCCGAAAAGCCTGTCCTGCCTTGACCTCATAACACCGTCTAACCCATATCCGTACTGGAATGTTTTAACTTCGTCGGCATAAGTTCTGCTTACTGTGCTTATGGCATCAGCATAAACAAGGCCGGACTTCATAAAGCTTACCTGACCGTAAAACTCCATGGCACCAAAACAATAATCCGGTATTTCCAGCATTTCCATTGTTTCCCTCGGGAATGTTCCCTGATACTGTAAGTTATGGATTGTATAAAGTGTTTTTATGTTTTTATATGCCGTAAACTTGCTGTAAATTTCTTTTAAAAGTATGCATATAGGTCCTGTCTGCCAGTCGTTGCAGTGTATAATATCCGGATAAAAATCTATAAACTGGAGCATTTCCAAAACGGCACGGCAGAAAAAGGCAAATCTTTCGTTGTCATCGCCATAGCCGTAAAAGCCTTCCCGGCCGAAATAGTAGTCGTTTTCTATAAAATATGTCTTAACATAGTCGTCTTTAAGCAAAACGCCTGCCGGCTGTCTTCTCCAAGACAAATGGGTTTCAAAACTTCCAAGGTAATTTATGCCTATAAAGTGCTCAGTGTTTATGCTCCTGTACTTAGGCAGTACAACCCTCACATCAACTCCGTTATCTCTTAAAACCTTAGGCAGTGAGCCTACAACATCTCCCAAACCTCCGGATTTTGCAAAAGGTGCACATTCCGACGAGACAACAAGAACTTTAAGAGGCTTTGTCTTTTCCATAATCAAACCTCCAATCCAAAATATAACATTGCTCTTACAATAATTTTACTATGAAAAATCAGTCTTTTCAAGTTAAATCAATATCCGGTCAAATGCCGTCGGTGTCTGAAGCTGTATTTCATAAATAAAAATGCTGACTCTGTTTCATTTATTTTAAGCGGCTTATACATATTTTTCCTTTAGCCTGCTAAATATATATATGCTCTCTTTAATAAAATGACATATTAATTTATACCCAAATTATGGTATACTTAACATATTAAACTTAAAAAGGAGTGATACAATGGCCGAAAAAACAAATATACCGGAAAGAAACGAAATAGATAATAAATATAAATGGAAACTTGAGGATTTGTACCCGGATACAAAAAGCTGGGAAGAAAGCTATGAAAAAGTCAGTGACCAATCCGATAAATACACATCTTTTTGTGGCAAAATTGCTCAAGACCCAGAAACACTTATTGAGTTTTTAAAGTTTAACGACGAAATTTCAATGCAGGCAGAGCGGCTTTATGTTTATGCCAATATGAAATTCCATGAAGACAGCCGTGTTTCATTAAGTCAGGAGCTTTCTAATAAAGCAGAAATGCTTATGGTTAAGCTTATGAACGACAGCTCTTTTGCCACACCTGAAATAACATCTATTGGAGAAGAAAAACTTTCAGATTTTACAGCAAAAAAACCTGAGCTTAAGGAATATGAACACTACCTTCTTTCACTTATGAGAAGGCAAAAACATATTCTCTCAAAGGCAGAAGAAGAAATTTTAGCCAAAACAGGTAATTTTTCAAACACAGCGGAAGATATATTTGCCATGATTAACGATGCAGATATGACATTTGGCGATATTACAGACGAAAACGGCCAGAAAATAACTTTAACAAAAGGCCGCTACACAAAATATATGGAAAGCGAAAACCGTGATGTAAGAAAAGCGGCTTTCGACACACTTTATGCTTCATACGAAAAACAGAAAAACACATTGGCTACAACTTATTATTCAGCAGTCAAAAAAGACTCCTTTTATGCCGATGTAAGAAAATACGGTTCATCCCTTGAAGCCGCTCTTGATGACGACAACATACCAATAGATGTATACAACAATCTTATATCAGCAGTACACAAATACCTGCCTTTAATGCACAGATATGTAAAAATACGCAAAAAAATACTTGGTCTTGATGAACTTCATCCTTACGACCTTTATGCACCTCTTGCAAAAGATGCCAACTTAAAAATAACGTATTCCGAGGCTAAGGAAACAGTTTTAAAGGCACTTGATGTAATGGGTGAAAAATACATCTCTGCCTTAAAAGAAGGCTTTGATAGCGGCTGGATTGATGTTTACGAAAACAAAGGCAAGCGTGGCGGAGCCTATTCTTGGGGCACATATTCATGCCACCCTTATGTTCTTTTAAACCATAACGATAACCTTAACTCCATGTTTACAGTTGCCCACGAAATGGGTCATGCCCTTCACAGCTATTTTACATGGAAAAAACAGCCTTATATATATTCCGGCCACAAAATTTTTGTTGCAGAAGTAGCTTCTACATGCAACGAGGCTCTTTTAATGGAATACATGCTTAAAACCACAACAGACAAAAACGCAAGGAAATACCTTATTAATTATTTTCTTGAGCAGTTTAAAGGCACATTTTTCCGTCAGGCCATGTTTGCCGAGTTTGAAAAAACAGCTCATGACATGGTAGAAAAAGGCCAGCCTTTAACATGCGATATACTCTGCAATATGTATCACGACCTTAACAGACAGTATTTTGGTGATGAGCTTGTAATTGATAAAAACCTTGACCTTGAATGGGCAAGAATACCGCATTTTTACAGTGCTTTTTATGTTTACCAGTATGCTACAGGCTATACTGCCGCAATAGCTCTTTCAAGCAAAATACTTAAAGAGGGCCAAAGCGCTGTTGATAAGTATATGGAATTCCTTTCAAACGGAAGCAGTCTTTACTCAATAGATCTTTTAAAAGGTGCCGGAGTTGATATGACTTCAACTGAGCCTTTTGACGAAGCAATGAAGGTTTTTGAGTCACTTTTGGATATGATAGAAAAAGAATATTAAAACAATAAAAACATCTGCCTTAAGCAAATAATTATTGCAAAAGCAGATGTTTTTTGTATTTTTATAGATTTTAAACAACTGAATACATTAACTCAAACAACAAAAAATAATTTTTTCAAAACTTTTATTTCTTATTATGCCTGTATTTAATGTGTTCTATAAACCTTTTTACTGTAGGAGAAGCGCTTTTTACACTTTTTAAAGCAAGAACAATATTCCTGTATTCCGGTTTATCCAATTCCATTGCCTTTATATTATATGTCGTTCTGTTTAGTATAAGCTCAGGAAGTATGCTGACGCCAAAGCCACACTCCACCATTGACATAATAACATAGTCATCTAATGTTTTAAAATTAATTTTAGGCTTTATTTTGTGTTTTTTAAATATTTCCTCAACTTCAATATTACCGCTTTCAAGCAGCATAAAAGGCTCATCATTTAAAGCCTTAACAGGGAATTTTTCCAAACTTGCCAATTTATGATTTGCCGGAACAACAGCCAAAAGCCTGTCTTTTTCAAGAAATATGGTTTCCAAATCACTTTTAATAGGAAGTATAAGAAATCCGCAGTCAACACGGCCCTGATTAATCCACTCCTCTACTTTTCCGTAGCCGCCTACCAAAAGTTCATATTCTATATTGGGATATTTTTCTCTAAAAGCCTTTATTACATTGGGTATCCAGTTTGAGGCAATGCTTGACACAGAGCCTATTCTTATAAGCCCTGTTTGAACATTATGTATAGAGTCTATTTCTTCCTTAAGCCTGTAATATTCATTGCAGACATTTTCTATATATGGCAAAATCCTAATGCCTTCAGATGTAAGCCTTACTCCCGTTCTGCCACGTTCCAAAAGTGATAAATTCCATTCTTCTTCCAAGTCGTTTATCATTCGGCTTACTCCCGACTGAGAGTAATCAAGAGCCTTTGAAGCCTCTGTAATACTTCCGTATTCTATTGTTTTTAAAAAAGCTATGTATTTTTGTATGCTCATATTTTTCTATACCATTTTGTAATGTTTAACATGATAAATATTCGGTTTTGTAATAACAACTTATATGATATACTCTTTCCTGTAAAAAAACAAGACGTATTTGGAGGCTGTTATGGAAAACTCAAAGTCATACATAAAATTTATAATTTCACTGCTTATATTCGGTTCAAACGGACTTGTGGCAAGCCTTATAAGTTTAAGCAGTAATGAAATAGTATTTTTAAGGACTTTCATAGGCGGTATATTCCTTTTGGCAATACTTTTATACCAGAAAAAGCCATTGGCATCTTTAAAAAATAAACGCCATTTCTTTTTTGTTGTAATGTCCGGAGTTTCAATGGGCATAAGCTGGCTGTTTTTATACGAAGCTTATAAATGTACGGGTGTTAGCCTTGCCACACTTATTTATTACTGCGGCCCGGTTTTTGTAATGATTCTCTCTCCTGTGTTGTTTAAAGAAAGCTTTACTACAGCCAAAGTATTTGGCTTTGCTGCCGTACTTTTGGGCATGCTTTGTGTAAATATTAATTCACTGTCAGGGGAAGGTTTTTCTAAAGGAATATTACTTTCATTATTAGGGGCTGTGTTTTTTGCACTTATGACAGTGCTTAATAAAGAAGGCTCTTCCATAACAGGAATTGAAAATTCTGCCATATCTATTTTGGCATCTTGTGCCACAGCCGCAGTTTTTACAGCTGTAAGATACGGAATATCATTTGAAATTCCTGCCGGCTCCATAGCACCTATAATTTTTATAGGACTTATTAATACAGGCTTGGGCTGTTACCTTTATTTTTCCTCAATGAGTTCTCTACCGGCTCAGACTGTTTCAGTCAGCGGATATTTAGAGCCTCTTTCAGCTCTTGTATTTTCAGCACTGTTCTTGCACGAAACTCTTTTGCCTTTGCAGCTTTTAGGTGCCTTTCTTATAATAGGCGGTGCTGCATTTGGCGAATTTATGAAAGACAGAGTTCATGTTGATTATGTTACTATAAGAATTCCGTTGCCTCATATAGCAAAAAGCCATTGATAATAAATTATTAATTAAAAATACTAAGTACAAATATTGCAATAAATTTTATTTATGACTTATATTTAAAATACAGCTCAATATAATACATGAAAAAGGCTCAATATAATATTGAGCCTTTAATTGCTTTTATGCACAAATTTATTTATTAAAACAGTATTAGTACACCGAAATATATTATTTAATCACATATATGTTAACAACCATGTTATATTACTTTTCCTCACTATGTTTTTCTTCTGCTTCTCCGTCGTTTTCCTCCGGTTCGTCAAATGATTTCAAATAGTACTCTTTAAGCTTAGCATAAACTTTTCCATGTACGCTTTCCGGTGGATAAGTGCCGTCGGTGCCTAAATTGCCTGCCGGAGCAGAAAGCATAATTTCTATTCCGTCATCAATAGATGAAACAGTATATATATGGAATTTGCCCTCTTTAACGGCATTTGCCACATCATCATTAAGCATAAGGTCGCCGGTATTTGTTTCAGGTATCATAACGCCTTGAGTTCCAGTAAGACCACGACGGGAGCATAAGTCAAAAAATGCCTCTATTTTTTCGTTAACTCCGCCTATGGCCTGAATATCGCCAAACTGGTTTACAGAGCCTGTAACGGCTATCTGCTGGTTAACAGGTATGCCTGAAAGGCTTGAAAGTATACAGTAAAGCTCCGTACTTGAGGCACTGTCACCGTCTATGCCGCCATAATTCTGCTCAAAACACACTCTGCATGAAAGGGATATAGGAAAATCCTGAGCATATTTTCCGCCTATATATCCTTCTATAATATTCATGCCTTTTGTATGTGTATTGCCGCTCATTTCGGCTTCTTTTTCAATATTTATAATACCGCTTTTACCCATATAAGAAACTGCAGTAATGCGGCTTACGTTACCGAAAGCATATCCGCCTAAATCAATAACCGAAAGTCCGTTAATCTGGCCTACTCTTTTGCCCTCGGTATCTATCATAATAACACCGCTGTCCACCATTTCGGAGAGCTTTTCTTCATAGAGCATAAGACGGTTTTTCTTCTCCTCCATGGCTTTTTTAACATGCTCTCCCTCAACGGCATTTTTTCCGTCCATCTGTGCCCATGCACTGGATTCACAAAGTATTTCGCCTATTTTATTAAACTTAGTTGAAAGCTTATTCTGTTTATCAGCCATTCTTGAGGAATACTCTATTACTCTGGCTACGGCCTCGGCAGTAAAAGGCAGAAGGTTTTCTTTAACTGAGTACGACTTAATGAATTTAGCAGTATTCATTACGCTTTCAGCATTTCTGTCCATTTCATAATCAAAATCTGCAAGAACCTTAAAGTATTTGTCAAAATCTTCTTCATACTCGCTTAAAATCTCATAGTAATAACTGCTTCCCACAAGTATAATTTTAAAATTGGCATCTATCGGCTCCGGATTAAGTGTAGAAACCGGCACCGTTTGGAACTGGTCCCTTAAACCGTCTATCTTTATTTTGCCTGTTCGCATTACACGCCTTATAGCCTCCCAAGCCTGATAGTTGGAAAGCACATCCCTTGCCTGCAAAATAAGGTATCCACCGTTTGCCTTGTGGAAAAGACCCGGCTTAATTTTCATAAAATCAGTTATAAGGTTTCCAAACTCGTTGTCATACTCCATTTCACCTGCAAGATTGGCTCCCGTTGGATTAAAGTCAACAACAACCGGGGCGCCTTCTTCTTTTGCATTATCCACAATTAGATTTACTTTGTATTTGGAAAGTGTGTCATCTGGATTTTTCTTTCCCAAAAACGGTATTATACCACCGGCGCTTTCGTCTTCATCGGTTATTGTAGGTGTGAATTTGGAAATATTATCAAGTAGGTCTTC
The DNA here is from genome assembly GCA_944384255.1 of uncultured Clostridia bacterium. Classification (GTDB taxonomy): domain Bacteria; phylum Bacillota; class Clostridia; order Lachnospirales; family Anaerotignaceae; genus Neoanaerotignum_A. Next base: position 9,012 of record CALWSS010000115.1, on the reverse strand, counting down.
CTGTACATCTCTTAAATATTTTATAACATCTGTATTATCACCGTACTTTTCCTGAAGTGAGTTTATATTATACCCTACGGCAAACATACCTGTTTTATAATCCAAATCACTTATTTCACTTCGGCAGTCTTTTTCCAGCTCGTGTATTTCACGCATTACAGTGGATGCTTCTCTTGTAAGCTCCGATGTAGCGGCATTTATTTTATCTTTCTCATCATCACTGAGCTCATCGTATTTTTCCTCGCTTATTTCTTCTCCGTCCATAACAGGCATAAAAAATACGCCTGTATTGGAGCTTTTAACTGTAAAGCCGTATTTATCGGCAATACGGCTTATCTGACGCATAAGCTTGTTCCTTTTGTCATCATATCCCCGTATAATATCATTTTTCTGTTCCTCATATTCATCGGAAGCAAAAATACGGCTTAATTCGGAACTAAAAAATTCTGACAGCTCATTCATGTCATCTCTGAACTGCCGGCCTTTTCCTGCTTCAAATTTAAGAGCTTTAGGACACTTAGGCTCATCAAAGTTATAAACATAACAGTAGTCATCCGGCTTTTTTTCCTGTGCTGCTGTTTTTTCGGCACACATTTTGGCATACGATGTTTTGCCTAATCCTGTAGAGCCACACATATAAATATTATAGCCTGAAGCCTTAATTTTAAGGCCTAACTGCATGGCTTTTTCTGCTCTTGGCTGGCCTACAATACCGTCTACACCGCTTAAGTCGTCAGTTGTTTTAAAATTAAACTCGCTTTCGGCACATTTGTTATTAAGTTCATAATACTTAAGCTCTTTTATACTCAATTAATTCCCTCCTTTATGATTAAAATACTAGTGTTTTAAAGGGTTTTGTCATAGTCCTCATAATTTTCAAAATACTTCCACATTACAACAGCATCTTCATTGGTATCTTTATAATAATTTTTTCTGAATCCTTCCGGCTTAAAACCGTATTTTGTATAAAGTTTCTGTGCCGGATAATTGCTTATTTTAACTTCCAATGTAATGCCTATCATTTCTCTTTCTTCAGCCGTTTTAATAAGAGCCTCCATAAGCAGAGAGCCTACCTTTTGGCCCCTGTACTCCTCCAAAACCGCCACATTTGTTATCTGGCCTTCGGTTACCACATGCCACATACCGGCATAGCCTACTATTTTTGGGCCGTCTTTTGCTACAAAATATATAGCCAGTTTATTTTCATTCATTTCACGCTCAAAATCAGCTCTGGTCCATGCAATAGCAAAGCACGACTCCTCTACTTTAAGCACTCCGTCAATATCTTCGGCCGTCATAGGCATAATTTCTATCATTTGCCTGATACCTCCGCTGTTCTTTTTTCCTCAAGCTCTCTTTCGGCTTGGGATTTTCTAAGATAAAACGGTGCAAAATCACTGTATGCAGTTATTTTGCCTTCTTTAGCATAAACAAAAGCCAAAGCCGCTACTGATGCAGCTCTTTGAATATTACAGTGCTGTGGAGCCAAAACAGCATTATTAATACTTAAAATTCTGTCTTTATAAACAGGCACTGCATCGCCTAAAAATATTACTTTTCTTTCAAATGCTGCTGCTTTACTAAGCACATCATCTATGCTTCTGGCTTCCTGAGGGTATATCTCACAAAGTCGGCCGTCTTTAAACTCATAAAAAGCATTATATACCTGTGAACGTCTTGCATCCATAATAGGGCAAATAACCTTATCTGTTTCAAATATATTGTATGCTAACGCTTCCAGTGTTGGCACACCTATAATGTTTATTCCCAAGCCATGGGCAAGGCCTTTTGCCGCTGCTGCACCTATCCTTAAGCCTGTAAAAGAGCCCGGGCCTGATGTGCAGGCAATATAGTCCAGCTCCTTAATGTCGAAATTTGATGCTTTTATTATTGCGTCAACTGCCGGCATAAGTGTTTGGGAATGTGTAATTTTAAAATTAAGTGCATATTCAGCAATTATTTTCTCATCATCGGCTAAAGAAGCCGAAACAGCCGTACCTGACGAATCAATGGCCAATATTTTCAATTTATTTACCTCCAAATATAATTCTTCTGTAATCAAAGCCTTTATCCAAGTCTTTTTCTATTTTAATCCATACGGCTTCCGGTGGAATTATTTCTTCTACAAGCTCTGCCCACTCAATAAGGCACACACCGTCGCCAAAAAAATAATCCTCGTAACCTGTATCGTCCATTTCTTCAATGCTTCCTATTCTGTATACATCAAAATGATACAGCTTAAGTCTGCCGTCATACTCGTTTATAATAGTAAAAGTAGGGCTTGTAATATATTCTTCCTCAACACCAAGGCCTTTGGCAAAGCCCCTTGTAAATACCGTTTTGCCAACTCCTAAATCACCGCTTAAGCAGTATATGTCGCCTTCTTTGGCTTTTTGGCCTAATTCAAAGCCGATTTTTTCAGTCTGCTGAGGGCTGAATGATTCTATTGTCAATTTACAGGCTCCTTTCAATATTTGCAAAATCTTTCTATATCAAAATCCGTTTCAGTAACATTTTTGCCGTCTATCAGATACAATCTTCCCGTTTTAATCATCTTATTGTAATCCTTAATAACAGCCGTGTTGTTTGAGCCGGCATAGTAGAAATCCTCTATGCCTTCATCCAGTTTCTTTTCTTCTCCTACATAAAAGCTGAAATACTCACCGTTATTTTTCAAGTAATAAACAGACATTACATCGTAGCCGGGTTCAAATTTTTTAACGTCTTCATCCTCTAAAAAAGTATATCCACCTGATGAGTAATAAAAATCACCATTGGCATCCAAAAATGCAAAGTCACTTTTAAGGCCGGTAAAAGAAGCCTTAATTACACTTTTGCCAACTTCCAAAGCTTCTGTTGCATTGCCTTCAGTTACATTCAGGTTATAAACATAGAGCTTTCTTTCTCCGTTTGATACAACCATAAATTTTCTCTCATCTGCCGAAAGTGCAACCGTATCCATATCCCCGGAGCCTATATTAAGTTCAAAAGGTGCATCCTTAAAGTTATAGAACATAGCCGTTTCGACTTTACTCCCATCTGCTCTGTTATATATAAAATACTCGCTTTTGTCATTACCTACTGCCATGGCATCAGTGCAGGAATCAAACATTTTTTCAGTTTCACCGTTACTGAAAAAATAGCTTGTGTAAGTTCCGTTTTCATCAGGCTCAAAAAAAACAGCGTCAGTTCCGTTTTGAGCATACCTCATGGCAATAATATTACTTGCAACATGGTTTAATTTATTTTCATCAAAATAGTAAACATCATAAGTATTGCCGTTTTTTTCGGCTTTAAAATATGTTTTGGAATCAAAATGTGCTTTAAACTCACGCTCGCCTGTTTTGTTAAAATCAATAAATCCGCTGTAATAACTTACATATTCGTTGTCCAAAACAGCATTATCCCTTATGCTGTAAATTATGTTTTTACCATTGCTGAAAAAAATTACAGGCCTCATGCTTTTACCCAAACCAACAAACAAATTTAAAACGAATATGGCAAATAGCACCAAAATACAGCCAATAACAAATATAGTACGTATTTTTTTATCCGTTTTACTTAAAACAGCCGTATCTTTCTTAAAAAACCCCACTAAAAGCACTTCCTTTATACAAAAACATCCATAACTCTACCCTATAATCCAGTATAACATTATTCAGCGTTCTAATCAATAAAACCCACATAAGGACAATAAAAAAAGCGTACCTAAAATAAGGTACGCTGAAATTATTTATATAATAATCAAGGTGAAATAAGCATTCTTCTGTCGGAGCTGCTCTTTTTCTCCATTATAATTCCGTGGTCTTTGTAGTTTTTAAGCACGAAATGTGTGCCGGTGCCTATAACTGCGTCTATAGGTGAAAGTTTATCCGATACAAAAAATGCTATTTCCTTAAGGCTTTTTTCTTCCAATATAACTGTAAAGTCAAATCCGCCAGACATTAAATAGCAGGCTTTAACTTCTTCAAACTGGCAAATCCTTTCGGCTATTTTATCAAAGCCATTTCCTCTTTGTGGTGTAACCCTTACCTCAATAAGAGCCGTTACAACCTCTCTGTCGGTTTTTTCCCAGTTAATAAGTGTGTTGTAGCCGCATATTATCTGTTCATTTTCCATTTTTTTAATTTCTTCGGCTACTTTGTCTTTGTCTAAATTAAGTTCCTTTGCTATCTCATCGCTTGTAAGCTTACTGTTTTTGCTTATGAGCTTAAGAATTTCATCTCTCATTGCGGTGCTCCTTTCAGTTTTAATGCTAAAATTTAATTTGCAAACAGTGTTCCGTCGCCTTGCGCCGTTTCCTGCTGAGCAGCATTTGTTTGAGTATTGTTTGCCTGTGCTGTTTCTTCTTCCTTTGTACCTATTGTAACTTCATCAGGTGTTGCCCTGTAGGTTGATGTTGAGAAATATTCACGGCTTACCTGCTTTCCGTTTTCGTATACTATTTTATATGTAGATACTTTTTTGCCCTGTTTTCCGTAATATGTTACTTCTCTGTAGCCCTTTGGCTTTTCAGGGTCTTCCGTTACTTTTTCTGCCGGTTTTTCTATTACAGAATCAACAACATTTTCAAACTTAACCTGTCTTGAAGAATCATGAATTTCATAACCGTAAACATTTGTTATAAGCTTATTTCCTGAAATATATGCCTCTATATAAACCGGATAATCAGTATCGTTTTGGAACTTAAGGTCTTTGTAATCCCCTGCTACAGCTGCATCCTGGCCTAAAGGCACATAAGAAACAGCCAATGAATGGTTTGAACGCTCCACAATTTTAAGCTCTGCCAGTATAACTGCATTATACAGTGTTGATGTTATCTGACATACACCGCCTGCAAGGCCGTCTTCTATTTTTCCGTCTACTATTACGGCAGCATCTCTGTAGCCGTTTTCATAAGTCTGCGGTCCAAGGCCTTCATTCATTGAGAAAATTTCTCCCGGAGCCAGTTCTGTTCCGTTAATATTGGCACAGCCTACTCTCAGGTTTTCATTTCTTCCGGAATTTCCTCCAGAAAATGTAGTATAGTATGTACCTATAAGCGATGTGGCTTTTTCGTTTTCCTCACGGGTTATTTCCGGCTTAATCTCGTTTTTCTTAATTTCAACGGTGCCTGGCTGTATGCTTTCAACAACGGCTTTAGCAGAATTATATGTTGAGTCAAAATCCATTTCATAACCGCTTTTTTCATCGGATATTACAAAAGTGCCGTTTTCACGTTTCATAACTGAGTTTTCAGGTTCAACTTTAACCTGTTCTGCAATTTCGTTTATTTTTGTTTTAAGCAGTTCATCGTTATATGTAAACTGTGCTTCAAAATCTTTTGGATTTTCCTTTAAATCCATTACCTGTTCATATCTTTCTTTCAGCTCACCGTTTCTTCCGTAATTATAAGCAGCTAAAAGAGTATCTTCTATATTATATTTTGCATCAATATCAGCATATTTAATGTCGTATGTATTATCTCCGTCAACAAGGCTTATTATCTGTTCTCTTATAACATTATTAACGTCTGTACTTAGTTTTTCTTTAGCCTCATCCTGAGTAAGTCCGCCTAAAGGCACATTATTAACTGAAATTCCGTCATAAAACGTTTCAATATCAACTGCCTGTGTCATTTTTTTTACTGAGGCTTTGTGATAGAAATAAGCTCCTGCTCCTGCGGCAGATAATACAAGAACAGCTATAACTGCTATTTTAAGTATATTTTTATTTTTGTCCATTTTAATCCTCATAAATAATTATTCTCCAACATGGTTTAATTATATAATTCTATGCTTTATTAGGCAAGTAAAAACCATATTAGCTTTGTTATCCGAAAAACGGTGCTATAATACTCAGCACCATTAAAAGTGCAACAAACACTGCAATTACAGATACAGCAATTCTTTTGCTTTTTTTGTTATTATTCATCATTATAATTCAAAATCCTCCTGAATATTATTAAAATGAAAAATAAAGCTTATCACTTTTAATTATTATACTCTATAATTGTTAAAATTTTAAGATATAATTATGAATATTTTACAACTTAATTAATACTTTTGCATAGCCGTACTTTATCTTGCTAAAATATAAAAATTGTATTAAAATTACTTGTAATAAATTAGTATGCATAAACTATTTAAACCGAAGGGAGTACACCCATGAACATAGGATTGTTCACAGATACATATTTTCCGCAGATTAACGGAGTGGGCACATCTGTGCACATGCTGGCCAAAGAGCTTACTTCTTTGGGGCATAACGTTTATATATTCACTCCATCGGACCCAAAAAGGCACAATACCGACGAAAATATAATATCAATGAAAAGCATGCCATGCTTTATTATAAAATCATTTAGAATAGGGCTTTTATACTCACCTCATGAGCTTATAAAAATTAAGCATCTTAAACTTGATATTGTTCATACACAGACCGAGTTTTCACTTGGCACATTCGGTAAGATAATAAGCAAAGCATTCGGCATACCTATGATACACACATACCATACAATGTATGAAGATTATGTGCACTATATAGCCCATGGTGTAATTATAACACCGTCTATGAGCCATACATTAAGCCGTATCTTCTGCAACTCAGCTGATGCTGTTATAGCACCTACTCAAAAGGTGTATGACTCACTGCGTTCCTACGGTGTATGCAAAAATATGTTTATTATACCAACAGGCATAAATACAGAACGATTTAAAAAGTCAAATTTCAATAAAAGCGATATTATAAAGCTTAAACTAAGCTACGGCTTTAAAGAAGATACACCGATTATACTTATACTGGGCAGGATAGCCAAAGAAAAAAGCATTGATTATATTTTTGAGGCAGCACCGGAAATATTTAAGCAGATACCGGAATGCAGAATACTTGTTGTAGGCGACGGGCCATACAAAAGCACACTTGAAACACTGGCAAATGAATTAGGCATTGCAGATAAAATAGTTTTTGCCGGTGCCAAGCCATGGGAAGAAATAGCAACTTATTACCAGATAGGTGATGTGTTTGTAAGTGCCTCTACTTCCGAAACTCAAGGCCTTACATTTGCAGAAGCAATGTCTGCCGGCCTGCCTGTTATAGCCAAAAACGATAAATGCATAGAAGGCCTTATAAGCGATAATAAAACCGGTTTTTTATATAACACAAAGGAAGAATTTATTGAAAAAACAGTTTATGCCATTAAAAACCGTGACTCTTTATCCTGTCTTTTGGATGAAGCCTATAAATCGGCTCAGCAGTTTTCTTCCGCAACATTCGGCAAAAGAGTTGAGTCATTATATAAAACCGTATTGGAACATCCTGAGTGTTTCAGGCCGAAATACAGCGATTATGAAGACATACTGACTTCATTTCCTAAAAAGCTGCGTTTAATAAAAGGTACTTCAACACACATAACACACATGGCGGCAAAACAGGCCGCAGTTGTTAAAAGATATATTAAACATCATAAATAAGCTAAATTTAATTAAGAGGTGATAGATTTGGTTTCAGAAAAAATGAAAACTTTTATGACAGGCAACTCCGCCATAAGAGCAATGTTTGAAGAAGGCAAAAAAATGGCAAAAGTATACGGTAAAGAAAACGTATACGATTTCAGCCTTGGTAACCCAAGTGTTGAGCCGCCTAAGGAAGTAAACGAGGCTGCAATTAAAATATTACAGGAAACAGCACCTAATGCACTTCACGGATACCCTAACAACTCCGGTTTTGAAGATGTACGTCTTTTCCTTGCACAGCGTTCCAACAGAATCCACGGCACAGACTATAACGAAAGCAACTATGTAATTACAACCGGTGCTGCCGCTGCCCTTAATATAACACTTAAAGTTATACTTGACCCAGGTGATGAAGTAATTGTTTTTGCTCCGTATTTCGGTGAGTACAACAACTATGTTAGAAATTATGACGGAGTAGTTGTTCCGGTTTTATCCGATACATCTACATTCCAGCCGGATATGTCTGCTTTTGAACAGAAAATTACAGACAAAACAAAAGCCGTAATTATTAACACACCTAACAATCCAACAGGTGCTGTATATTCAGAAGAAACTTTAAAGGCTATAGCCGAAATACTTAACAGAAAATCAGCTAAAACAGGCAGACCTATTTACATAATAAGCGATGAGCCTTACCGTGAGCTTGTTTATGACGATATTAAAGTTCCTTTTGTACCGGATTATTACGACAATACATTTATAGCATACTCCTACAGCAAATCCCTTTCACTTCCAGGCGAAAGAATAGGCTATGTATGCGTTAATTCAGCCGCTGACGACTTTGAAAATATTGTTGCCTGCTTAAATGTAGCTAACCGTATATGCGGTTTTGTAAATGCCCCTACTTTGTGGCAGAAAGTTATTCCGTACTGTGCAGATTTAAAGGTTGATACTTCAGTTTATGCTCAAAACAGAAAAGACCTTTACAACATGCTTACAGAACTTGGCTATGAATGTGTTAAACCACAGGGTGCTTTTTACATGTTCCCAAAAACACTTATAGAAGATGACAAAGCTTTCTGCAATGCTGCTAAGGAATTCAGACTTCTTATTGTTCCTGGTTCATCATTCGGCTGTCCTGGCTTTACACGTATATCTTACTGTGTATCACACGATACAGTTATTAATTCATACGACAGCTTTAAGGCACTTAAAGAAAAATTTTCTAAATAACACGAGGTATTTATTATGACAAAGCCATGGTTAGATAAATTACGCAAAGTTGACCCTTATGTACCGGGTGAGCAGTCAAAAAACAAAAACATAATTAAGCTTAATGCCAACGAAAACCCTTATCCGCCTTCACCAAAGGCAATGGAAGCATTAAAAAGCATTACTGAAAAACAGCTTTCACTTTACCCTAATTCCGGGGCAGCTCCTTTAATAGAAGCTTTAGCTGAATATTACAAAGTAAGTCCGGAGCAGGTTTTTGCCGGAAACGGAAGCGATGATGTTTTGGCACTTTGCTTTATGGCATTTTTTAACTCTCCAAAACCTATACTTTTTCCGGATATTACAT
>CALWSS010000114.1 GCA_944384255.1 uncultured Clostridia bacterium | reverse complement strand
GAAGAAACTTTTTATATTACAAAAGCTATGCTTGAAAGCGGCGAAATACTGGATTTTTCAGAAATTTCCGGCATTAAAACCGATAAACATTCAACAGGCGGTGTTGGGGATACCACAACACTTATTTTAGCTCCTGCTGTAGCTTCTTTAGGAGTGCCTGTAATTAAAATGAGCGGCCGTGGACTTGGTTTTTCCGGCGGAACAATAGACAAGCTTTCGGCAATCCCCGGTTTTTCAACCGAAATTTCTGTTGAAAAAGCCAAAGAGCTGGCTAAAAAAAGCGGCATAGTTTTAATGGGTCAAAGTGAAAGCATTGCCCTTGCTGATAAAATATTTTATTCCCTGAGAGATGTAACCGGCACAGTTGAAAGCACAGCGCTTATTGTAAGCAGTATAATGTCCAAAAAACTGGCAACCGGCAGTGACGCCATAGTTTTTGATGTAAAATGCGGAAGCGGTGCTTTTATGAAGGATTTGCCTTCTGCCCGTACACTGGCAAAGGATTTAATACAAATAGGACAAAAATTCAATAAAAAATGTATGGCCGTTATTTCATCCATGAGCCAGCCTTTGGGAAATTATATAGGCAACAGTCTTGAAGTATACGAAGCTATAGATGTGCTTAAAGGCAAAACAAAAGGCGATTTAAGATATGTGTCTTCTGTTTTAGGCGGCGCTATGCTTATGTGTGCAAACAAAGCACCGGATATAAAAACCGGTTCAAAAATGATAGAAGAAGCCATTGACAGCGGCAAAGCACTTAATAAATTTAAAGAACTGATTATTAATCAAGGCGGAAATCCCGAAATAATAAACGATTATGCACTTATGCCTCTTTCAAATTGCAGTTTTGATGTTTTATCACCTAAAGACGGATATTTAAGCTCATTTAATACACATAAAATAGGTCTTGCTTCTGTGGAAACAGGAGCCGGAAGAAAGCAGAAAACAGATGATATTGATTTAGGCGCAGGCATTAAGCTTAACTGCCGAATAGGCGATTATATTAAAAAAGGCGATGTTATGGCTACTCTTTATGCCAAAGATGAAACACGTCTTAAAAATGCCGCCGAAATGTTTAACAGCTCTTTTGAGCTTTCAGACAGTAAACCGGAAATACCAAAACTTATACTTGACATAATAGAGTAAACAAAGGAGCGATTTATATGAAAAGAGCCATTATAATAGTTCTTGACAGTGTTGGCATAGGCGAAATGCCTGATGCCGCAAAATACGGCGATGAAGGAAGCAACACACTTGTTAATATAAAAAAAGCACGGCCTGATATGGATTTAAAAAATCTCTGCACTCTTGGCCTTGGCAACATAGACGGAAAAGATATAGAAATTTTGGGAAAAGTTAACTCTCCTTGCGGCTGTTTCGGCAAAATGGCAGAAGCTTCAAACGGCAAAGACACCACGACAGGCCACTGGGAAATGGCAGGCATTATAACTGAAAACCCTTTCCCTACATTTACAAAAAACGGCTTTCCTTACGAAGTTATGCGTCAGCTTGAAGAAGTAAACGGAGATATGGGATTTCTGGGCAATCTTGCCGCTTCCGGAACAGAAATTATAAATATATTAGGTGACGAACACGTCCGTACAGGCTTCCCTATTGTATACACATCAGCCGACAGTGTAATGCAGATAGCCGCTCACGAAGATGTAGTTCCTGTTGAAAAGCTTTATAAAATTTGCCAAAATGCAAGAAAAATATTAACAGGACCTTATGCTGTAGCAAGGGTTATAGCAAGGCCTTTTACAGGTACAAGCGGAAATTACACCAGAACAAAAAACAGGCGTGATTTTTCACTGGAGCCAACAGGCGAAACAATACTCGATGTTATTTCATCAAAAGGCGACGATGTTATTGCCATAGGCAAAATTGAGGACATATTCCAGCACAGAGGAATAACTTTAGCCGACCACACAACAAACAACAACGACGGAATAGAAAAAACAATAGAATATATCAAGAAGCCATCAGACGGACTTATATTTACTAACTTGGTTGATTTTGACATGGTTTACGGTCACAGAAACGATGTAGACGGATATAAAAAAGGTCTCGAATATTTCGACTCAAAGCTTCCTGAAATTTTAGACTCTCTTAATGATGATGACTTGCTTTTTATTACAGCAGACCATGGCTGTGACCCTACAACAGAAAGCACCGACCATTCAAGGGAATACGTTCCAATATTGTGCTATGGTAAAATGGCAAAACATGGCGTAAACTTAGGCACAAGAAGCACTTTTGCCGATTTGGGAAAAACAATTCTTGACTACCTTGAAATAAAAAATACTCTGCCGGGAACATCATTTCTTAATGAAATATTATAAGGAGAAAAGCAATGGTTGAAAGAATAAAAATTAAAGAAATAAACGACTCCCCTGCTAATGGCATGTACATTACAAAAAAAGATGCCGGAATTCTGCTTTTTTCATCTGCTATTTTAATTGTTCTTGTTGCTGTTAAAACAAGAATTTCGACTTTTCTAAAAATACATCATATTTTAAACAGGCTTTAAATTTAAAAGCAATAAAATTATTGCGGTTTGCAATTTACTAAAGTATAATAGTTTTTAGTATTTTTATGAAAGGACGAGCATTATGAAATTAGGTATCGTAGGACTTCCAAACGTAGGAAAGTCAACATTATTTAACTCTATGACACTGGGAAAGGCCGAGGCGGCAAACTACCCTTTCTGCACAATAGACCCGAACATCGGTGTTGTAGCTGTGCCGGATAAACGTCTTGACAGGCTTACAGCTCTTTACAATTCAGCTAAAACAACACCGGCTGTTATAGAGTTTGTAGATATAGCAGGCCTTGTAAAAGGTGCAAGCAAAGGCGAAGGCTTAGGCAATAAATTTTTGAGCCATATCCGTGAAGTTGACGCTATTGTTCATGTTGTACGCTGTTTTGAGGACCCGAATGTTGTGCATGTAGACGGAAGCGTTGACCCTGTAAGAGATATTGAAACAATAAATCTTGAGCTTATATTCTCAGACCTTGAAATACTTGAAAGACGTATTGCAAAAACAACAAAAAGCCTTATGGGCAACAAATCACTTAAAAAAGAACTTGATGTACTTAAAAAGCTTCAGGAAGGTCTTGAAAAAGGCATTTGTGCAAGAATGATACCTTTTGACGACCCGGATGATGCAGCTTTTGTAGACACTCTTGACCTTCTTACATCAAAACCGGTGCTTTATGCTGCAAATGTAGCCGAAGATGACCTTCAAGACGACGGAGCTTCAAACGAAAACGTACAGGCAGTTCGTGAGTATGCCTCAAAAGACGGTTCGGAAGTATTTGTGCTTTGTGCCAAAATAGAAGAAGAAATTTCAGAGCTTGACAATGATGAAAAAGAGGAATTTTTATCAGCTTTAGGGGTTTCATCCAGCGGCCTTGACAGACTTATTAAAGCCAGCTACAAGCTTCTTGGTCTTATAAGCTATCTTACATCAGGACCGGACGAAACAAGAGCATGGACCATTAAAAACGGTACAAAAGCACCTCAGGCTGCCGGCAAAATCCATACAGACTTTGAAAGAGGCTTTATTCGTGCCGAAGTTGTAGCTTTTGACGACCTTGACAGACTTGGCTCAATGACAGCTGCAAAAGAACAGGGTCTTGTTCGTTCCGAAGGCAAAGATTACGTTGTAAAAGACGGCGATGTAATTCTTTTCAGGTTTAACGTATAAACTGTAAAAAGGCAATTGTATTTTAAATACGCGGCATGGCATAATTCCGCGTATTTTTTTATAAAGCACTCTATTGATTGTGTATATGCACAATATTTTATTAACAAAATCATATTTAGAACAATATATACTATGTAATATAATTTACTTAAAAGTTGTGAAGTATAATAAAAAGCAAATGGCATATTATGTGATAGGGAGTGATTTTCATGGTAAAGTTAGAAACATTTGATTACAATGAACTTATTAAACACCGCGGTACAAAAAAATGCGGTTTTCATGAAATAGGCCTTAAACCGGATGGCTCAATGATGAAAATTCCTTACGTTATTGTTGTTGGTGAAGAAGAAGGCCCTACTTTGCTTATGGACGGCGGTATTCATGGCGATGAGGTAGAAGGTGCAGAAGCTATTGCAAATGTATATAACGAGCTTGACCCGAAAAAATTCAAAGGTGTATACATTGGTATACCACATCTTAACCTTGAAGGCTTTAATATCGGCAAACGTGTTGCAAGCTCAATAGACTATACAGCAGCTGACATGAACCGTGTTTTCCCTGGCGATGATGTAAGCGGTAAAATAAGCACAACAATAATAGCTAAATATGTTAAACTCTTTGTAGAATATGCTGACTACTGGGTTACATTCCACAGCGGCGGAAATACACTCTACCTTGAGCCTATAGCTTGCTATACCAACACTAAATTAGACACCGTATTTGGTTCATTAACTTATGACATGGCACGTTGCTTTATGACTCCTTACCTTTGGAGATGCAACCCTGGTGCAAGCAAAGAAGGCAGCACTGCTACAATGCGTGGTCTTTCAGAAGTTAAGAAAATTGCATATATCTGCCTTGAAATGGGCGGCAATGTAATGTTCATGAAAGACAGAGAAAGAATTTACAAAATGTGTCATGACGGAATTAAAAACCTTCTTAACTATTTAAAGATGACAGACGGACCTGTTCCTGAATTCAGAACAGATACAATAGATGTTGATGTTGATTACCTTCATATTACCCACGGTGGTATTTATCATCCTACTAAATACATATTCGACCGTGTTAAAAAAGGCGAAGTTCTTGGCTATGTTACAGACATATTCGGCAATAAAATCGATGAAAGAATTGCTCCTTATGACGGCATAGTTGTTGGTACATGGACACCGCCTGTTATTCAGCCAAGAGAATGGTGCTGTTTATTCGGCAAATTCCAAGACGAAGAATAAAATACGTTAGGAATCGTTAGAAATCGTTAGAAATAATTAGAAATCGTTAGAAATTAAGAATAAAAATAAAAAGAATCCCTGTTAAATTAATCCAATTCACAAAAAAACGGAAATAGCCTTCAAATGCTGTTTCCGTTTCTTATTATAATTAAAAAAGCCGGCAGATTAACCGGCAACCTTTTTAATTAAAGACTCTAAAAATATGTAAATACTCTAACTGTTAAATCAACTGAAAAAACAATAAAAACCAAATAAAACAGTAAATTAAAGATTTTATAAGACATGTTTTTTAAAAGCATGTTAAAAACAGGCTCAATAAAAGCAACTATTATAAGTGCCCCAATACCGAACCTGACAGATGTTGAAAGAGCTATTCTGCCTTCATAATTTAAAGCATAGTCAACATAAGTCTGCCATGGCCATGAGCCGGTAAGAAATTCAAGTATATAGCTTGCGGCAAGTTCTATTAATGTGGCAATTACACCGCAGGGAAAAAATACAAATATACCGCTTTTTATGTATTCCTTTATGCCATGTTTATCTTTAAATTTTTCACCAAACAGCTTTATAATTATAAGTGCTCCAAAGCCGTATACCGGACAATATGGCCCAAAAAGTACACCACGGTTTGAAAAACCCCATTTATATACAATAACTTCAAGAAAAACCTCATAAATCCAGCCTAAAACTGAGTAAAACATAAAGCTCAAAAATAATTTTTTGTATTTTTTGAGTATTTCTATATTTGTTATGTTTTTAAAGCCCATATATACTCCTATCACCCAATAGGCCAAATCTTAAACATTTTTTTACCGACTATTCGGTCTTTATCTATGGCGCCTATACTTTCCCAGCGGCTGTCTGTGCTGTTGTCCCTGTTGTCACCCATTACAAAATAACAGTCTTCCGGCACTGTATAAGGATACTCCATGTCACCGTAAAATCCGGTTCCTTCTTTTGTATAAGTTTCGTTAATAACATCACCATTTATAAGTACATCGTATTTACCGCTGTCATTAGGCATAAAATCAACTGTTTCACCCGGCAGAGCTATAACACGCTTAATTAGCATTTCATCCTCTACATCACTGTAAGTGCATATTATAATATCCCCTCTTTTAGGCTCACTTACTTTATATATAAGCTTATTAACAGCTATAACATTGCCATGATAAAATGTTGGCTCCATAGATATAC
Organism: uncultured Clostridia bacterium; assembly: GCA_944384255.1. GTDB lineage: Bacteria > Bacillota > Clostridia > Lachnospirales > Anaerotignaceae > Neoanaerotignum_A. The sequence continues at coordinate 6,415 of CALWSS010000114.1, read as the reverse complement.
CCTTAACTACAAGAGTGCTTACTACAAAGTATCTGATTGCAAAAGCTACCAGTAAAACTATGGCCAAAGATAAAATCCATTCTTTAATTTCTTTATTGCCATTCTTTTTTTTGCTTGAAACTTCTGTTTCCATGCCAAAACTCCTTATATTAAAAAGGCCAATAAAAAATCTGGCCTGGCAACAAACAGTCACCAGGCCCTGAATACACTAAAATTATCTTAATACTTCTTTAACTTTAGCTGCTTTACCTACTCTGTCGCGGAGATAGTAAAGTTTAGCACGTCTAACAACGCCTTTTCTTACAACCTCAATGCGGTCAATTCTTGGAGAGTGGATAGGCCATGTTCTTTCAACACCTACACCTGAAGCAATTCTTCTTACTGTAAATGTTTCACGGATACCACCGTTCTGTCTTTTGATTACAACGCCTTCAAACATCTGTAATCTTTCTTTCTCACCCTCTACAACTTTAGCGTAAACACGGATTGTATCGCCTACGTTAAATGCAGGAATTTCGCTTTTGAGCTGTTCAGCTTCAATGTTTTTGATAATTTCGTTCATTTTGTATTCCTCCTGAAAATCAACAAATGTTCTTGCCGTATACATACAACGACAGCGGACCATTTTTAAACACAATTCTGAAGTATTATATCACTTTTTTTTATTATTATCAAGCAAAAATCAATATTTTATAATAGAGTTTACTTTATAATTTTTAAGTACGTCACGGCCTTTAAGACCCTCAAGCTCAATTAAAAAGCTGAGAGCAACAACTTCGGCACCCATTTCTTCTGCCAGCTCTGCCATTGCCTTTGATGTTCCGCCTGTTGCTATAAGGTCGTCTATAATAACTACTTTGTCGCCAGGTTTTAATGCATCGGCATGAATCTCTATTGTAGATGTGCCGTATTCAAGGGCATATTCCTTTTTTAATGTTTTTGCCGGAAGCTTTCCCGGCTTTCTTACAGGTATAAAGCCTTTGTTAAGAATATAGGCAACAGGCATACCAAATATAAATCCCCTGCTTTCAGCACCAAGTACATAGTCAAAATCCAAATCTTTTAAACCTTCGGCTATGCGGTCAATAGACTCCTTCATAGCTTCCGGATTAATAAGAAGTGTTGTAATGTCCCTGAATATAATGCCTTTTTGTGGAAAATCCTTAATATCGCGTATAGTTGACGCTAAATCCATAAAAATACTCCTCCTTAATATCTGAAATCCTTAATTTCAAGCTGTACGCTTTCCCTTCCGTTAAACCTGTTTATTCTTATGCAGTAAACTATATCCATACATATAGGAACTGCCGAACAAACGGCTTCTTCAATAGTATAATTCATGCTTTCGATTAAATTTTTGAATTTTTCGTAGCCGTCAAAAGATATTCCGTCAATTAAATTTTTGCTTCCTTCATTATACAATATAAACTTTATTATATCTCTTTTTTTGCCTAAAAGGGATACTTTTTTTATAAAAACTTTTTTTGTGCCGAAAACAGGCACAGGACACTCTTTGCCGAAAGGTGCCAAAGATTCTATCTGTTTTGCCAAAGTTATGTCTATATCATTAAACGAAAGCTCTTTTTCAATTCGTATAACGCTTGTAAGGTCGTTTTGTGTTAAAGCACAGTTTTCATTAAGACGCTTACGCAAGAGATCAACATTTTCTTTCTTTAAGCTAAGACCTGCCGCCATAGGGTGGCCGCCGAATTTAATAAATAAATCACTGCACTTTAAAAGCTCCTCAAATATATTGTAAGCTTCAATGCTTCTGGCTGAACCTTTAGCCATACCGCCGCTATCTGTAATCATAATTACCGGTTTATAGAACATTTCCTTAATCCTTCCGGCAACTATACCGGCTATGCTCTCATGCACGCTTTCGTCGTATATAACAAGCACTCGGTCATTTTTAAGCTCAGAGTTTAAAACAAGCTCTTTGGCTCTTTCAACAGCACCTAAAGTCATTTCTTTTCTTTCAGAGTTTAAATCCACAAGCTCCTTGGCCAGTTCATAAGCCTTATTATAATCATTTTCGGTAAAAAGTTTAACTGCCGTTGTGGCGCTTTCAAGGCGTCCTGTAGCATTTATGCATGGACCTATTACAAAACCTGCATGATATTCGTTAATCTCTCTGTCAGATATGCCTGTAAGCTCTATTAACGCCCTCATGCCTGTATTAGTTGTTCTTGTAAGCTCTTTAAGACCGTTTTTAACTATAATTCTGTTTTCATCCAGCATATCCACAATATCACACACGGTAGCTACTGCCGCAAAAGATAAAAACTCTTTATCAAATACAAACTCTTTATTAAAAGCCTCAAAAAGTATTTTGGCAAATTTATAGCTCATGGCACCGGCACACAAAAACTTAAACGGATACTCACAAAAAGGCTGTTTTGCATCTATAACGGCATCTGATGGCGGAAGCTTAATTATTTTTTCTCCGCTGTCGTTTTGACTGTACTGGCATTCGTGGTGGTCTAAAACAACTGTTGCAATGCCTATTTCTTTGGCAAGAGCTATTTCCTCAATGGAAGCAATGCCGTTATCACATGTAAGTATAACATCAATACCGCTTTCCTTAAGCTCCCTTACAGCATCGCAGTTCATGCCATAGCCTTCTTTCTGCCTGTGTGGCAGATAAAAAATAACATCAGCGCCTAAATATTTCAGTGTCTTATAAAGTATAGTTGTACTCATAACACCGTCTACATCATAGTCACCGTAAACGGCTATTTTTTGACCTTTCAATACGGCATTTTTTATTATGTTACAGCCCTTAACAGCATCCTTAAAAAGTTTGCCGTCGTAAAGGCTGTTTATATCACATTCCAAAAACCTTTTTGCTCCTCTTAATGTGCCTATTTTTCTGTTGGCAAGTACACAGGCCACAGCCTCACGGACATTTAAGGCTTCAGCCATTTTAGCCGTATCAACATTAGTACGCCTAAGTTTCCAAATACTCATTTAAAAATTCTCCTTACTATAAAAGCCGGCACAGGGTTTTTTAATGCCCTGTTCCGGTTTTTAAAAGACAAGTGTATTTAAAATTATTATTTTTTGCCGTTAAGTGTATACCAAATTGAGCCTGAAAGGAATACAGATGAGTATGCACCGCTTATAATGCCAACCATCATAGGCAGAGCAAATTCTTTAACAGACTGCACACCAAATACATATACGGCACCTATAGCAAAAAGCGTTGTAAGAGATGTATATATAGACCTTCTCATTGTCTGATAAAGGCTTGTATTTATTATCTCTTCTGTATTGGAACGGCTCATAAGCTTTTTGTTCTCACGTACTCTGTCAAAAATAACAATTGTTGCATTAATTGAGTAGCCCAAAACAGTTAAAAGCGCCGCAATAAATGAGTTATTTACAGGTATCCTGAATACGGCATAAAACGCCAGCATAATAAGCACATCATGAACAAGTGCCAATATAGAGCTTATACCCATTTTTAAGTCCATGAATCTTATAGTAATATAAATAAGCATAGCTACACAGGCAATAACAACTGCTACTGTGGCTGTTTTCTGCATTTCACCGCTTATTGTACCGCTTATATCCTGCACGCTTAATATGGCGTCATCAGTTAAAGAAAACTTTTCTTTAAGAGCATTTGAAAGCTCTGTTCTTGTTTCGCTGTCCATTGACTGGGTTTTAATTGTTACATTTTCAGTTCCTATAAGCTTTTGAACTTGTGGGTTTGACTGGCCTGTAACATCTTTAACTACCTGAATAATGTCATCATTAGGCACATCACCTATATGAACAGTCATTTCGGTACCGCCTGTAAATTCTATGTCAAAATTAAAAATTCCGTTGCCTTTGGCCTCATTAAATACCATAGCCGCTATTCCGCAAATAATAAGGATTACGGAAACAGCGAAAAACTTAAATCTGTTTTTTACAATATTCATTTCCGTTTCCTCCTTTAATTATTTGTTTTAACATTTTTAACTGCAAAATACGACGGCTTGTCAATGCCAAGACCTATAATACCCATAATTATAAGCCTTGTTATTACTATAGCTGTAAACATTGAAAGTACAATACCTATCATAAGTGTTATAGCAAAGCCCTTTATTGTGCCTGTACCCATAAAGTAAAGAACGGCTGCTGCTATAAGGGTAGTTATGTTTCCGTCCAGTATAGCCGGAAGAGCTCTTGAAAAACTGCTCTTAACAGCCGAACGCATTGTTTTACCGGCAGATACTTCTTCTTTAAATCTTTCAAATATAATTACATTGGCATCTACCGCCATACCTACGGAAAGTATAACGCCGGCAATACCAGGAAGTGTAAGCGTTACGTTAAAAAGGCTTAAAACAGCAATCTCAAGACCCATATAAATACCAAGAGCCCAGTCAGCTGCAAAACCGCCTGCTCTGTATACCAAAAGCATAAAAAGCAATACAAGGGCAACACCTACTACGGCTGCTTTAAGACTTGTTTCAATGGCATTTGCACCAAGTCTTGCGCCTATATTGTTCATTTCCATAACAGTAAGGTTAAACGGCATAGCACCTTCTTTAATTAAGTCTGCCAACTCTTGTGCCGACTCACCGGTAAAGCTTCCTGTTATCATGGCATTTCCGTCTGATATAACGCTGTTTACCATAGGTGCACTTATAACCTCATCGTCCATTACAATATATATCTGTTTATTAAGGTTATTTTTTGTAGCCTCTGCAAATGCTGCCGTGCCTTCATCGTTAAACTTAAGTGACACATAAGGCTGAGCAGCTGAGTCATTGCTTACAGCGCCTACTTCTTTTGTGGCATCCTCTACCATACTTCCGTCAAGAAGCACATTGCCTTCTTCATCAACAAACATAAGCTGAGCTGTTTTTCCAAGCTCTTCAATAGCTGTTTCGGCATCATCAACACCAGGTATTTCAACCCTTATTCTGTTGTTGCCCTGTCTTGCAACTTCAGCTTCTGTCCAGTTTTTCCTGTCCAAACGGTTTTGTATAAGTGTTGTTGCCATTCTCATTTCATCATCTGTAACATTTTCTTTGTCGGCCTGATAAACAATTGATACACCACCGCTTAAATCAAGGCCTCTTTTTATGTCTCTCATGCTTAACTTTCTGTCAGAGCCTATGCCTACAACGGATGTAAAACAAAGTACAGCCGCCACAACGGCAAGGACAATTAAAACAGCTAAGCTTCTGCCTTTAGTTTTCATTGTTTAATTGTTCCTCCTGAAACTCTTTTGCCTTAATCATAATGGCACATTCTATTCTTTTTCTTTGAAGTTCACAACCGATTTCATACGGTTTAAGTATATCGCCTGAAAGCTGATAAGCATTGGCTGCACAGCCGCCGCTGCAATAAAATCTTGCCCAGCAGTTTTTGCATTCTTCTTTGGCATAAACATTGCATTTAGAGAATTTTTCTCTTAATTCAAAATTATTCATGCCGTCAAAGACATTGCCCATGCTAAAGCCTTCAAGACCTACAAACTGGTGGCAAGGGTAAAGCTCACCTTCCGGTGTAACAGAAAGATATTCTGTACCGGAACCACAGCCTACAAGCCTTTTTATAACACAAGGACCGCCTGTAAGGTCTATATTAAAGTGGAAGAAGTTAAAGTCGCCTTCTCCGCCTTTTTTATGTCTTTCGTAAAGCTCGGCAGCAAGCTTTTCATATTCCTCACAAATAGCAGGAACGTCTTCTTCTCTAATTGCATAGTCAGTATCAGGTGCACCAACAACAGGCTCAACTGAAATCTGTTTAAAGCCTAAGTCAGCCATGTGAAGTACATCTTTTGAAAAATCAAGGTTATGTCTTGTAAATGTACCTCTTATATAGTAGTCTGTCTGATTTCTGCTTTCGGCAAGCTTAATAAATTTAGGCACTATAAGGTCATAGCTGCCCTGTCCGCCTGCTCTTGGACGCATCATGTCGTTAATTTCTTTTCTTCCGTCAAGGCTTATAACAACATTATGCATGTTTTTATTAATGAAGTCTAAAATCTCATCATTCAAAAGCACACCGTTTGTTGTAATTGTAAATCTGAAATTCTTGTCGTATAACTTTTCCTGCTGCCTTGCATACTCAACTATCTCTTTAACTACATCAAAGTTCATTAAAGGCTCTCCACCGAAAAAGTCGACTTCAAGGTTATGTCTTTTGCCGGAATTTTTGATTATAAAATCAATAGCAGCCTTTCCTACTTTACTGCTCATTAAAGAACGGTGTCCGTGGTACTCGCCTTCTTCTGCAAAGCAGTATTTGCATTTAAGGTTGCAGTCGTGGGCAATATGCAAGCAGAGAGCCTTAACAACTGGTTCCCTTGCGTCTACAAAATCAATTACATTTTCATATATGTCAGGAGCATAAAGCATTTCTTCTTTTCTAAGCTCGTCAAGCTCGTCCATTGTTTCGTTAGGCTCATCTG
>CALWSS010000113.1 GCA_944384255.1 uncultured Clostridia bacterium | reverse complement strand
AACTCAATTGAGTTAATTATTTTTGCTAAAACAAATTACTCTAAACTTGTAACAAAAAATTTATAGTTTGGAGAAATGATATTATGCAGATAGGAAATGCAGTTAAACTTAGAATAATTGAGTTATGTGACGAAAGAAATATTACTATAAATAAATTGTCTACTATGTGTGGAATTACTCAGTCAACGCTTAACAACATAATAAGCGGAAGAAACAAAAGCATGACTGTTTCAACAGTTAAAAAAATATGTGACGGGTTAAACATAACTATTAGGGATTTTTTTGAATCTGAGATTTTTGATGATTTGGAGCAAGAGGTAAAATAAAAGAAAGAGTATGGCTTTACTTAAAGCCATACTCTTGTATAGATATTTTTTAATCAGCCCAGAATTTTTTTGAGGTCTTCTCCTGGTGTGCTTATTGGGGAGATATTGAAGTTTTCAACAAGATAGTTAAGCACATTTGGGGAAACAAATGCCGGAAGTGTTGGGCCAAGGTATATATTTTTAATTCCTAAATAAAGGAGTGTAAGGAGTATGCAAACGGCTTTCTGCTCATACCATGAAAGAACCATTGAAAGCGGAAGCTCATTTACACCGCAGTTGAATGCTTCTGAAAGGGCAACGGCAACTTTAATTGCACTGTATGCATCGTTGCACTGGCCCATATCCATAATACGAGGAAGTCCATCTATAGTACCTAAATCCAAGTCGTTAAAACGGTATTTGCCACAGGCAAGAGTTAAAATAACAGAATCCGCAGGTGTCTGTTTTACAAACTCTGTATAGTAGTTACGGCCTGTTTTGGCACCGTCGCAGCCGCCTACAAGGAAGAAGTGCTTTATAGCACCTGATTTAACGGCTTCTACTACTTTATCGGCAACAGAAAGAACGGTGTTGTGTCCAAAGCCTGTTGTTACCTGACTGCCGCCGTTTATGCCTGTGAACTCTTTATCTTCTTTATATCCGCCAAGTTCAAGGGCTTTGTTTATAACAGGTGTAAAGTCTTTGTCTTCGCCTATATGCACCATGCCTGGGTATGATACAACTTCTGTTGTAAATACTCTGTCGCTGTAGCTTTCTTTAACAGGCATTATACAGTTTGTTGTAAAAAGTACAGGAGCCGGGATATTGTCGAACTCTTTCTGCTGATTCTGCCATGCTGTACCGAAATTGCCCTTTAAGTGTGGATACTGTTTTAAAAGTGGGTAGCCATGAGCAGGAAGCATTTCACCATGAGTATAAATATTTATGCCTTTGTCCTTTGTCTGCTCCAAAAGAAGTTTAAGGTCGTAAAGGTCATGGCCTGAAATTACTATAAACGGTCCTTTTTCTACTTTTAAAGGCACTGTAACAGGTGTTGGGTTGCCGAATGTTTCTGTATTGGCTTTATCAAGAAGTGCCATACAGCTTAAGTTTACTTTGCCCACTTCCATTACAACAGGAAGGAGTTCTTCCATTGTTTTGCTGTCATCGCCTACTGTGTTAAGGGCTTTATATATAAAGTCGGTTATTTCCTTTTCTTTGTAGCCAAGAACCATTGCATGGTAAGCATAAGCCGCCATTCCTCTTATACCGAAGAGAATAAGGGATTTTAAAGAACGTATATCTTCGTTAGCATGCCAAAGTGTTGTTAAATCGTAATTTTCACAAGGTGTTGTATTGTTATTTTTTGTTATTTCAAGTTTTAAATTATTTACTTTATCAATTAAATCCTTTATTGTTTCGTCATTAAAATTTACGTTTGTTACAGTTGTAAAAAGACCCTCAAGCATAATTTTATCTGTTTTATCGTTTATGCATTTAGGGCAAAGGCTTTTTGAAAGGCCAATAAGAGCGCCTGTAAGCTCGTCCTGAAGGTTTGCTGTAGATGATTTTTTACCACATACACCGGCAGAAGCTTTACAGCCTGAACAGCCGGCAGTTTGTTCACACTGGAAACAGAACATTTTTTCCATTTGTTTAATCTCCTCTCGATTTGTTATGCTGTTATTATAACCATATTTTTAATTGATTTATGTTGTTTTTACAACGGAATAATTGTTTTTATATAGTCAATTTTTTCATTAAAAACTATGTTTTATTCTCATTAATAAATTATTTAATGAAATTTACAAATTTACATTGAAATATAGTCTGTGGTGTGCTAAAATTGTGTCAAACTTAATACTAATACAAAATCTTCGGGGCAGGGTGCAAGTCCCTACCGGCGGTACAGCCCGCGAGCCTTTGTGGCATGATTCGGTGAAATTCCGAGGCCGACAGTATAGTCTGGATGGAAGAAGATAATTATTTTTGCGTTGTTATTTTTGAACATTGCATGTTTATATTGCTTTTTATGCCTTGGAATTTATATATTCCGAGGTTTTTTATTGCCCCAAAGATTTTAATTTTTGGGAGATGATGATTTTGTATGAGGAAAAGTTTATGAAAAGAGCCATTGAGTTGGCTCTTAAAGGAGAAGGAAAAGTTAATCCCAATCCAAAGGTTGGCGCCGTTATTGTTAAAGAGGGAAAAATTATATCAGAAGGCTACCACATGTATTACGGCGGGTTTCATGCAGAAAGGAATGCTATTTTATCATGCAGTGACAAAGAAGCATTAAAGGGTGCTGTTTTATATGTTACTTTGGAGCCCTGCTGTCACTACGGAAAGACTCCGCCATGTACCGAGATTATTATTGAAGCCGGTATTGGTGAGGTTGTAAT
>CALWSS010000112.1 GCA_944384255.1 uncultured Clostridia bacterium | reverse complement strand
AACTTAAAGGCAATAGAGAAGATGTTATTAATGCATTTAAAAACGACAGCTCTTTCAGTCTTGTAGAAGAAAGTCAGACAACGGAAGAAGGCACAACAGACCTTATTGTTGAGGGTGCATCAGGCGTTGATGCAAGAGAAGCGGTATTTGATAATGCCGTTAAAAACGGTTTTAAACTGCTTATGCTTAAGTCAGAAAAGCTTTCTCTTGAAGAAGTATTCCTTCAGGTTACTGAAAACGAGAATTTCAGTTTAGATGATTTATCTAAAGACAAAACGCAAAACAATGATTCGGAAAATACTGAAAATACGTCGGAAGAGTTAGAAAAGTTAGGAGAAGCAGAAGAAGCGGAAGAAATTGATCAAGTGCTTGAAAATACCGAGCCGGATAAAGATATAAACGAAACAAACGGGGAGGGTGATGAAAAATGAAAGCCATTTATAAAAGAGAAATAAAAATGTATTTTTCATCTATGATAGGATACGTATTTATAGCATTTTTTGTGCTTATAACAGCCGTTTATTTTTCTTTGCAGAACATACTGTCTTTAAGCCCTGACTTTCAGTATGTATTCAGCTCAGTTATAATGATGTTTCTTATACTGGCGCCTATGCTTACAATGAGGCTTTTGTCGGAAGAAAAGAAACAGAGAACAGACCAAATGCTTTTAACATCGCCTGTCAGCATACCGGCTATTGTTTTAGGCAAATACCTTGCGGCAGTAACTGTATTTTTAATTTCACTTGTTATAACAGGCATATTCCCTGTAATACTTTCGTTTTTCGGTACAGTTGCCGTAGCACAGATTTTAGGCTCTTACATAGGCTTTTTCCTTTTAGGCAGTGCTTTTATAGCTGTAGGACTTTGGATTTCTTCTATAACGGATAACCAGATAGTTTCGGCTGTAGCTACATTTGTGGCAGTATTCCTTCTGCTTATGGTAGAAACTATTGTTCAGGCGGCTTCCGGCTCTGAGAGCTTTTCGCTTATGTTTGCCGGTGTTATAGCGCTTCTTATAGCTCTTTATGTTTACTATAATACAAAAAATGCTGAAGTTTCAATAACGGTGTTTATTATAGAGGCCGCAGTGCTTCTTATACTTTATTTTGTTAAAAGAAGCATATTCACAGGCCTTGCAGGAAAATTTGCCATGATGTTTGCCGTTCTTACACGGTTTAACAGTTTCGCTATGGGGCTTCTTGATGTATCTTCTGTTGTTTACTTTATTTCATTCATTGCTGTATTTTTGTACTTTACAGTACGTGTGATTGAAAAAAGAAGATGGTCTTAAAAGGAGGAGCTTAAGTTGAAGAAAATAGATAAAAACGACCCGCTTATTAAATATGGCGGTTACGCTTCAATAATGTCCGCCATAGTTGTAGTTGTTGTAATAGTTTTAAACTTGGTTGTAAGCAGTTTTGACATAAAATTCGACCTTACAAGAAACGGACTTTATACACTTTCGGAAGATACAGTGTCTTTGGTTGAAAACTTAAATCAGGACGTAGACATTTATACTCTCTATGCCGAAGGCCAAGAGATTACAATGGTTACCGAAATACTGGACAGATATGCTTCACACTCAAAGCATATAACAGTAGCCAATGTTGACCCGTATACAGACCCGGCTTTTGCTGTAAGTCATACAAAAAACGGCCAGCAGCCTACAATAGGCGATATTGTGGTGGAAACAGACAGTGATTTTGCCATTATTCCGCAGGATGACATAACGGATATAAGCGTAGACAGTACATCACAGACGGCATATTTAAAAGGCATTAAAGTAGAAGGTGTGCTTACAGGCACAATACGTCAGCTTACAAACGGTGCCGCTGAGGCAGTTTATGAGCTTACAGGCCATAACGAAACACCTCTTGGTGACGAGCTTAAAAAGGAAATGGGCTACAGCGGTTTTGATGTGCAGTCCCTTGATTTAGTTACACAGCCTAAAATACCTGACGACTGCGAAATACTTGTTATAAACGGCCCGGCTGTGGATTTAAGCAAAGCCGAAGCTGATACTATTAAGAGTTATTTGGAAAACGGCGGAAAAGTTTTTATAACTTTAACTCTTACTACACAGGAAATGCCTAACTTTGATTCACTTTTGGCTTCTTACGGCATAGCCGGCAGCGGAAGGCTTATAGTTGAAGGCAGTGCAGATTATGTAATAGACAATAACCCGCTTTATATTATTCCGGACCTTAATTCCGAAAGCAAAGTATGTGAAAGTCTTGTAAATGCCGGAACAAACATACTTACTCCGGCGTCTATGTATGTTGAAAGCCTTGATACAAAGCGTTCTACAGTTAATATAGAAACTTTGGCTTCTTCATCAAGCTATTCATACGCCAAAACTTTGGAGGATATAAGCTCAAATAATGCACAGATGACTGAAAGCGACCCTACAGGGCCTTTGGACATAGTTGTTTCTGTTACAGATACTGACAATAACGGCACTGAAAACGGCACAAAGCTTATTGTTTCAGGCACTTCAATGCTTCTTGAAGACAGTGTAAATAATATTGTAAACGGCGGAAACTTCGGCCTTGTAATGAACGCTTTTGACTTCCTTAACGGTACTGAAAGCACAGGAAGAACAAAGAGCATAGGAGCAGACGAATATCTTAATATTACCCAGAGCAAGGCAGTTGTTATAATGCTTGTGTCGGTTATAGTAATACCGCTTATTATACTTTTAGCAGGCTTTACCGTATTTATCAGGAGGAGAAACAAATGAGCAGTCAAAAAACAAGGCTTATAATAGGTTTAGCGGCTGTTGTTGTTCTTTTAGGCGCTTTTGGCCTTAGTAAGTCGTATAATGCAAAGAAGGAAGAACAGACTCTTCAGGCAGAAGAAACAAAAAAGCTTTTTGACCAAAGCGATGCCACAATAAAGAAATATGTGGTATCTCAAGACTCAGTCAGTGTTACATTTAATAAACAGGAAGATACCAACTGGGCAATAGAAGGCATGGAAAATGCCGACCTTAACCAAATTTCAATAGACCAGGCCATTGCCTGCCTTCAAAACCTTGAGTATACACAGGTAATAGAAAAAGGCATGGAAAAAGCTTCTGATTACGGCCTTGATGTAGGTGTAACAGATGAGGCCTACGATGAAAGCGGAAACCTTGTTTATAAAATCACTGTAGGCAGTCAGACAGTTGACCAGACAGGTTATTATGCCTGCCTTGACGGTGACGAGAATGTATACATAATAAGTGCAGATAACGGCAAACCTCTTTCACGCAGTCCAAATGCCTTTAGAGATGTATACCCGGCTTATGTGGACTACAGTGATATTAAATCATTAAACGTCAGTATACGTGACGGTTTAAGCTACAGCATTGTGCCTAACCCTGACGGTGAGATAACAGAAGGTTACGGTGAATACCTTCTTACAGGCGTTTACAGCTTTGATGCACCGGTGCTTTCAGATGAATTGGCTGATAATGTAGGTGGACCGTTTTATGAAATAACAGCCGTTGACTTTATAGATACAACGGAAGAAGGCGTTGATTACGGCCTTGATAATCCGTCTATGGCTTTATCTGCATCGGATAATAAAGGCAACGAATGTACAATAACAATAGGCAATACATGTGCCGATGACAGTACAAAGGTTTACGCTCAGTTCAGCGGCAAAGACTATATGTGTACTGTTTTAAAAGAAAAAACAGACAAAATTAAAAATACAAAGCCTTTTGATATTATAGGCAAGTATTTTATAAACGAAAGTGCCGACTCTTTCAGTGAGATTACTATTAAAGACAATGACTTTACAGGTACATACAGTATAGATTCTGACAACAGCAGTGTAACACTTAATGGTATGCAGACTGATATGTCTACTTTTACAGAAATTTATAAGAGCATAGCCGCTGTTACAATGGACGGTGAAAGGAAACTGGAGCCAGGAGAGTATGTAGGAGAGCTTATTTTAACATACCGCAGTGGAGAAGTGCTTACATTAAGATTTTTGCAGTATGACGACAACTATTATGCAGTAGAGCGAAACGGTGTTTGTGAATTTATAACAGGCCAGAGAAGCTTTACACAGATAATAGAAGCAGTTAAGGCTCTTACTGAGTAACAGAAATTTTGTATATTTAAACAGCAGAAACCCGAAAACAGAAGTTTTGTTTTCGGGTTTTTGTTTTTTAAATTTTAAATGGTATTTATTTTCGGTTCAGTAATGTTTTTAGTTTATTAAAAATTAAGAAATCATTTTCTGTATAAGCCTATTATGTATTTGTGCAGTGTTTCAAGAGCCTTATAAAAGCAATCCTCATTTAATACAAATTTTGGGTTATGCAAAGGCAGAGCCGTTTGGGATTTTGAACGGAAAACCATAATTATTCCCGGAATATTCTCAAAATACATACTGGCATTATCTCCGGCCAAATAAAGCTTATCTACAATGTAAAACTCATCACCAAAAACTTCTTTGCCTGTTTGAGCGGCTTTTTTTACCATGTATGGATTATTAATAATAGGCGTAATAGGGTATTTTGAAATATCGCATTTTATATTAACACCGGTTTTGGTTTGGATTTTTTCGGCAGTATCTTTTATAATTTCAGCAAGTTTTTTGTAGTCCTTCATAGAGCAGGCTCTTAAATTGCCGTTTATTTTGGCATAACCGCTCATTACATTAGCCGATGTTCCGCCTTGAATTTGGCCTAAGCATATAAAAAACGGATATTTAGAGCGATAGCTTTCATTAATGTTATAAAGCTGTGCTGCCATAAGGCATGCGGCATTTATGGCATCTCGGCCTTTCTGCCTTGCTGCCCAGTGAGCAGAAACGCCTGTAAACTCCATTTCAAGGCGGCCTATGGCAGCTGAGGCTATGTCTTTATTTACTTCCATTCCCCCGGAAGCTTTGTTTACAAAGTGAAACATAATTAGTGAATCGGCTTTTGGGTTTTCCAAAACTCCGCTTTGGAGCATAACTTTGGCTCCGCTTCCTATTTCTTCTGCCGGCTCAAAAACAAACTTTACGTTGCAGCTTAAATACTCTTTTGTTTTTTGGCACAGTTTGGCCAGTACAAGGGCTACAGCTGTATTGGCATCATGTCCACAGGCATGCATGGCGCCTTTGTTTTTTGAAGCAAAAGGAAGGTCTGTCTTTTCGTCTATAGGTACTGCGTCAATTTCGGCACGGACAATAACTGTAGGTGCATTTTCTTTTGCATTTAAAAATGCATAGCAGCCTGTGGGTTGAGTTTTTATAACACTATATCCGGCATTTTGAAGGTAAGAGGCTATAAATTCCGTTGTTTTAAACTCTTTAAAAGCTGTTTCCGGGTATTGGTGTAAATGCCGACGAAGCTGTACTATTTCATTTTGAAATTCGGTATAGTCAATCATACAAAAATTCTCCTTTTCATAAACCTAATTATACGATAGAATTTTGATTTTTGTAAATAAAGGAGGCAAAAACCATGAAAATTGAAAGAACATTTAAAAGCAGCATCGACAGCATACGTAAGGAAAACTTAATTGAAATAATAAGGCTTTTTAAGCTGAATATTAAAAAGCCTGAAAGCAATGACACATCTAAATCAGTAGTAAAAAAACGCTGAAATTAATTTTAGCGTAGTATTATTTTTTTGTGGTTATTGGTATAAAAATGTTGTAAAATGTTTTATATACTAAAATTTTTCAGGTTTGGAGGGATTGGTATTGAAGGGCGACAAAAGACAGGTTATGACTTGGCCGGCTATGGCGGCGCTTTTTATATTTGCTGTTTTTCCGCTTTTGATTATGCTTTTTAACAGCTTTCAAAGTGATGACGGAACAGGCGGCTTTGTTATATCAAACTATGTTAGGTTCTTTTCCAAAAGTACATACCTTAAACTTACGGGACGTACTATATTTAACAGTGTAATGGTAACTGTAATAAGTCTTATAATTTCGTATCCTTTGGCTTATATAATGGCTAAAAAGCTTAAAGGCCTTAAAAACATTGTTATGGTGCTTATTATAATACCGTTTTTTACAAATCAGCTGGTACGTGTTTACAGCTGGCTTATATTCTTGCAGGACGGTGGCCTTTTGGAAAGTATGCTTAACTCAATAGGCCTTGTAGACGGTGCTTTAGGTATTATGTATACAAAAACAGCCGTTATAATTGGTCTTGTGCATGCTTTCTTTCCGTATATGGTAATTACCATTTATATGGCTCTTGAAAGAATGGATAATTCAATACTTGAAGCAAGCTCATCTTTGGGGGCTTCTGCATTTACTACATTTAGAAAAGTTATATTTCCTATGTCCATGCCCGGTGTTGTATCGGGAATAATGATTGTTTTTGTGCCGTGTCTTGGAACATTTGTTGAGCCTCGAATACTGGGTGGTGTAAACGGCACGGTTATAGGTACTGTTATTGAAGACCAGTTCTTTGAGATTTACGGCTGGAATTTCGGTGCTGCCATAGCATTTATACTCCTTGCTATGGTGCTTATTAGCATGGCGGCTATAGGAAAATGGGGAAAGAGGTATGACGTATGAAAAAAGGTGTTGTTTCTAAATTATACGTGCTTTTAATTATGCTTTACCTTTATGTGCCTATAATAGTGCTTATGTTAATGGGCTTTAATAAATCCCGGTATAACTCTATGCCTTTTGAATTTTCACTTGAATGGTATCAGGAGCTTATAGGGGATTCGGTTTTGCAGAAAGCCGCTCTTAACTCAGTTTTGCTGGCACTTGTAACAGGTGTTATATGTGTTATACTGGCCACACTTTTTATACTGGGTGAAAGGTATCTTTCAAACAAAACAAAAAGTATATTTAACAGCATTTCAATGATGCCTATGAGTATTCCATGGCTTATAATGGGTCTTTCGCTTTTGCTTTTAATCAGATTTTTTAATTTCGATAAATCTATGTTTTTTGTGGCAGCCGGACACGTTGTTATTTCCCTGCCTTATTCACTGCTTGTTTTAAAGGCAAGGGTTCAGTCAATGGACAGGGCTTTGGAAGAAATGAGTGCATCTCTGGGTGCAAGTCCTATAACAACATTCAGAAGAATAACTCTTCCGGCTATTGCTCCGGCAATGGTAGCCGGTGGATTTTTATCGTTTATGATAAGCTTTGATAACTTTGCCATAAGTTATTTCCTTATGCCGGCAGGAGTTTCAACACTGCCTATAGAAATTCAGTCCTCCATTAAGTTTGGCTTTACGCCGGAGATTAATGCCGTATCTACGGTAATAATAGGCGTTTCGCTTTTATGCCTTGCTGTGGTAGGCTTAATAATGGGCTCAAGCCTTAAAACAATGGTTGGAAGGAGCGAAAACAAATGAGTAAAGTAGTTTTAAAAGGGATTACAAAAAAATACGGCAACAATACCGTAGTAAACAGTATAGATTTAACGGCAGAAAACGGAAAACTTATATCAATACTTGGGCCTTCCGGCTGCGGCAAAACAACTACTCTTAGAATGATTGCCGGTTTTGAAAAGCCAGACGGCGGCGAAATATTTTTTGATGACAAAGAAGTAGGAGCTATACCTGTTAATAAAAGGAATATAGGCATGGTTTTTCAAAGCTATGCACTTTTTCCTCACATGACAGTTGAACAAAACGTATCTTACGGTCTGGAACAGAGAAAAACTCCTCCATCTGAAATTAAAGAAAGAGTAGCAGAAGCTCTTAAAATGGTGCACATGGAAGAATATGCCAAAAGAAAGCCGAAACAGCTCTCCGGCGGTCAGCAGCAAAGGGTGGCTCTTGCCCGTGCCCTTGTAATAAAACCTGATGTTCTGCTTTTGGACGAGTGTTTAAGTGCCCTTGATAAAAAGCTCAGGGTAGAAATGCAGGTAGAGCTTAGGCGAATACTGGAACAGACAGGAGTAACAACATTTTTTGTAACTCATGACCAAGAAGAAGCCATGACTCTTTCGGATAAAATAGTAGTTATGAATGCCGGAAAAATAGAACAGGCCGGAACGCCTTTTGAAATTTATGAAAAACCGGCAACACGTTTTACAGCCGGATTTTTGGGTAAAGCCAACTTTTTTGAGGGCAAAGCTTTATCATTTGAAAACAATAGAGTTCAGCTTGAAACCGAAAATGGCAATATTACAATACCGGCACAAAATGCCGTTGTGGGACAGAACATGCTTTATGTAGTTCGTCCTGAAAAAATACGGTTTGTATCAGACGGGGAAAAGGGCATTAAAGGCACTATTGAGCATGTGACATATTCCGGCAATATATCAACTTGTACAGTTAATTGCTCCGGCAAAGAAATTATATGTGAAGTTCAAAACACTGTTTCCGGCCAAAGACCGCAGAAAGGCCAAAATGTTGCTCTTGACTGGGACAGTGCCGGAAGCATTGAAATTATAGGTGGTGTTAATTAAATGGATTGTATAATTTTTGGCGGACTTGTAGTGGACAAGTATTTTGATATAGAAGGCTATCCTGACAGGGGACAGGACGGCTTTATTACAAGCGAGGCGGCCTATGTGGGCGGCTGTGCCATAAATATAGCGGCTACAATTAATAACTTAGGCGGCAGAGCTCATGTTGTTTCCTATATAGGCAATGACAGAACAGGAGAGCAGATACAAAAATATTTAGAAACAAACGGGTTTTCAAGAGAATTTGTTAAAAAGACCAACGGCATAAGCGGTTACTGCCTTGTGTTTAAAGAACCGGACGGGGAAAGGACATTCCTTACAAAAAAAGGTGTTGAGGGCAAGTTTGACCCGGAGCTTTTGGAAAACATAGACAGCATAAAGCTTCCTATTGCGGCAGTAACGGGGTATTACCTTCTTAATGAGGCGGCACCTATTATAATGGACTGTATAGAGGTTATGCGTGTTTCCGGCACAAAGTTTATATTTGACCCGGGCCCTCTTGCAGGAAGCATTAGAGAAGACATACTTAAAAGAATGATAAAGGCTTCTTCACTTGTTACACCAAACGAAAAAGAGCTGGAGATATTTGAAAAAGTACAGCCTGATTTTATAGAAAGCTATATTCGTTCAAGGGGTATAGTTGTGCTTAAAAAAGGTGCTTCAGGCGGAAGATGCTATACACGAAACGGTATATTTGACTATAACAGTGTTAAAGTAGATGCTGTTGATACAACAGGTGCCGGAGATAGCTTTACAGGTGCTCTGTGCTATGCTTTAGGCTCCGGTGTTGATATTAAAAACGCTGTTGATTTGGCGTCACTTTGTGCCGCTAAAACAGTGCAGATAAACGCTCCACATGGTTTTTGGAAGATTAAGGAGGTATAAAAAATGAACATTACAGACAGAGCCTACGGCTGTCTTGTAGGCGGTGCTATAGGAGATGCCATGGGTATGCCGGCATCGTTTTTAACAAGGGAACAGATTAAAAATACTTACGGCTATATTGAGGACTTTTTAAAGCCTGACGAAAATGTTCAAAAATACCATGGCTCACTTGAAGCCGGAGATATAACTGATGATACAATGGAAAGCATTATAATAAGCAATGTGCTTATTGAAAACGACGGCTTTTCAGAAAAAGCATTTAATGAAGAAATGAAAAAATGGGCCATTGAACAGAAAATGCTTGAAAGCACAGTTATCGGACCTTCTACAAGGCGTTATCTTACAGCTCTTATAGAAAACCGTGACCCAAAAGAAACTTCCGGCATGGGAAACACAAACGGCTCTGCCATGAGAGTTGCTCCAATTGGTGTTAAATATTATTACGACATTGATAAATGCATAGAAGCTGCATGTGAGTCATCTCTTCCAAGCCACGGAAGCAAACCGGCTGTAGCTGCTGCCTGTGCCGTAGCTGCTGCTGTAGCTGCCGGAGTAAAAGGCGGATATTCCCCAAGTGAAGTATTAAGAATAGCAGCCGATGCTGCCGTTTATGGCGAAAGAAAAGGCTTTGACATTACAGCACCGTATGTTTCAAAAAGGATAAAGCTTATTGAAAGCATAGTTGATAACTGCGGCCAGTGCCATATTAACGACATATTGGATGAAATAGCCGGTGTGTTTGGGGCAAGCATGTTTGCTTATGAGTCAGTTCCTGTTGCTCTTGCTATATTTTATGCTGTAAAAGGAAATGCAAAAGACGGAATACTGGGTGCAGTTAATACAGGTGACGATGCCGATACAAACGGTTCTATTTGCGGCAATATATGTGGTGCTTATT
>CALWSS010000111.1 GCA_944384255.1 uncultured Clostridia bacterium | reverse complement strand
ACTTTGTTTTTTCTGCATGGAAAAGCCTTGTATCCAAAGTGTTTGTAAGCGATGAAAACAGAGGTCTTACAGAAGAAGAACTTCTTACAATGGTTGAGGAAGCGCAGGACGACGGCGGCATAAACGATGAGGAAGGCGAACTTATAAGAAACGCTATCGAGTTTAATGACATACAGGTTTCTGATGTGCATACGCCGAGGGTTGATGTAGTGGCTGTTGACGAAAACGACAGCAGGGAAGAAATAGACAGAGTTTTCTGCGAAAGCAATTTTACAAGGCTTCCTGTTTACAAGGATACAATAGATAACATAATAGGCGTTATTAACCAGAAAGACTTTTATAATTCCAATAAATTTAAAGGAAATATAAAAGATATAATGAGTAAGCCCCTTTATGTAATACCTAATATGAAAATTTCAGAGCTTCTTCAGAAATTACAGACAAACAAAACTCATATAGCCGTAATTACCGACGAATACGGCGGTACAGTGGGTATAGTTACTCTTGAGGATATACTGGAAGAACTGGTAGGCGAAATCTGGGACGAGCACGACGAAATTGTTGAGGACTTTACAAAAACAGGCGAAAACGAATACCGTGTTTTGGGAAGTGCCGACCTTGACGACTTTTTCGATTTGTTTGATATGAAAAACGAGTTTGAAAGCAGTACAGTAGGCGGCTGGATAACCGAGGAAATGAACCGTTTCCCTAAAGTCGGCGACAGCTTTATGTATAAACAGCTTACAGTAACAGTTACAAAAGCCAACTCAAGACGTATATATGAGGCTGATGTTAAAATAGATGAAAACTATAAGCCTGAAGAAGAAGAAAATTAAAAATCGAAACTTATAAACAATAAATAATAAAAATAAAGCACGAGATTATTTGTTAAAACAGATAATTTCGTGCTCTTTTGTTTTTCTATAATATTTTATTTGTTAAAAGGCATAATAACAGTATATGCCGTTTTCAAAACGTCTGTATATTTTGCTGGCATATCTTAAATAGTCCAAATGTGCTATGCACTCACCAACGGCAAACCATTTCTGGTGCATAGGAAACTCCTGCCAGTTTTTGCCACGCATTGACCATTTCATAAAACCGGCTATGTCATAGGCATTCATGCCGGGGTGGTTTTTAACTATGTTTAAACATTCTTCAAGCCTTTGGTTGTGGTGCTGTATTATTTCGTCAATACGAAGATAAAAGTCTTTACTGCTTGTTCGGTGTGCCGGAAGAGCCGTCTTTACATCATAGGCCTTGACTTTGTTTAGGCTCTGCAAATAGTCCTTAAGTGAGTCCCTGACACTTGTCCAGAAAGTAATGTTAGGTGTTATGTCAAAAAGCACATGGTCGCCTAAAAACATAAGCTTTTCACTTTCAAGGTAAAGACACATGTGTCCCGGTGTGTGCCCCGGTGTAAATACACATGTAAACTCATAATCGCCTATTTTTATCTTGTCCCCGTCGTTAACGGTAACGGCCTTAAAGCCTTTTTCAGGTGCATAGGCCTCGGCAGGGTTTGACTTGTGAAGGTTTTCTATTGCTTCCTTTGGAAAGCCTTCTGACATAAACTTGCGGTAAAGAGCATCCCATGAAAACTCGGCAGAATCACTGTTTAAAAGCTCATAGTCAATTTTGCTGATATAAATAACCGAGTCGCTGTTCATTATAAAAGGTGCAAGACCGGTGTGGTCTGAATGCATGTGGGTAAGGAACATTTCACTTTTTGAAATGTCAATATCCAGCTCTTTAAGACCGGTGCTTAAAGCATCGTAACATTCCTTTAAATTAAAGCCGGTGTCTATAATCAGGTTCTTTTCCGGTGTTTTAACTACATAGCAGTTAAGATTTTTAAGCGGATTGTTGGGAAGCGGAACATAAATATTATAAATATCCGGATTTGAATATACTTTCTCGTACATAAGCATGTCCTTTCAAAAATGAAAATTATCTTAACTATTTTAGCACATTTTTAAGTGAATGAGAAACAGTTTTTTTTATTGTTTATGCTTATGTTTAAAATTATAAAAGGTTATAAAGTTGTTATAAAAAAGTTATGAAAAAGGAGTTTAAATATGGAAAATAAAAAACAGCAGTGGTCGTCAAGCTTAGGCTTTATACTGGCATCGGCAGGCTCAGCGGCAGGACTGGGCAATATTTGGAAGTTTCCGGCAAGGGCCTACGAAGGCGGCGGCGGAATTTATTTGATTATATATATTTTAATAGTTATATTTTTAGGTGCACCTCTTATGATAATGGAAACTTCTTTGGGGAGATATACAGGCAAAAATGCCGTTTCTGCATATAAAAGCATTAATAAAAAATGGGCCGTTGCCGGATATTTCGGTGTTGTAACAGGCTTTTTGGTGTCCTGCTATTATATACAGCTTGGCGGCTGGGTAATGCGGTATTTTGTAGCTTATTTGTTTGAAAGTGTAAAACTGTTTTCATCTCCCGACACATTTTTTTATAACATGCTGGGAGCAAATGGTTTTCCGTTTTTAAGTGCTGTTTTTTACCCTGTACTGTTTTTAGGTGTATGCATATTTGTAATATTTAAAGGTGTTTCAGGTGGAATAGAAAAATTCAGTTTTTATGTAATGCCTCTTTTTATAATACTGCTTATTGTGCTTCTTGTGCGTTCCGTTACACTTCCGGGGGCATTAGAGGGAGTAAAATACATGCTTTCAGTTGATATAACAAAATTCAGTTTTTCCGCTCTTTTGTCAGCTTTAGGACAGGCTTTTTATTCCCTTTCGGTAGGTCTTGGAGTAATGATAACTTACGGAGCTTATTTAAAAAAAGACTGCAATATACCTAAGGACACGGCTTTTATTTGCCTTTTTGATACATTTGTTGCTGTGGCGGCTTCTTTTATTATAATTCCGGCTGTGTTTGCTGCAAATACACCGGCAGGTAGCGGCGGAAGCTTTGTTTTTATATCCCTTGCCGGAGTTTTTGAAAGTATGCCTTTCGGCTCTTTGTTTGGTGCACTTTTTTATCTCCTTTTGTTTTTTGCAGCTGTTACATCTGAAATATCCATATTTGAAACAGTGCTTGTTTTTGCCGAAAACGAGCTGAATTTTGAAAGAAAAAAGACAACAGCCGCTCTTTCTGCTATAATGCTTATTGTTGGTGCTTTTTACACACTTTCTCAGCTTTACATGCCTTTAAAAGCCTTTTGGTTTGATGTAAGCGACGGTTTAAGGCTTGTAAGCTTTGGGGACTTTATAGAGCTTTTTACAGACAGGCTTACAATACCTGTAGGTGCATTTTTAAGCTGTGTTTTTGCCGGTTTTATTTGGAAAAAAGAGCATGCATTAAAAGAAATTGAAACAGGAGCAAAAAATGGCTTTAGATTTAAAAATTACTGGCTTTTTACTGTAAGATATATAGCACCGGTTTGTGTTTTTGTTATATTTGTATGTGGAATGTTTTTCGGTGTTTCCGTAAGTTAAAGGAGGATATATATGTTGTATTTAGGATGTCATCTTTCGGTATCCAAAGGATTTGAAAACATGGCAAAAGAGGCACTTTCAATAAATGCCAATACATTGCAGTTTTTTACAAGAAATCCAAGAGGCGGCAAAGCCAAGGATATTGATATGGACGATGTTGCAAGATTTTTGAAAATATTAGATGATAACGGTTTTGGAAAAATTGTTGCCCATGCCCCGTATACTCTTAACCCATGTTCAAAAGACGCTTCCGTTAGGGAGTTTGCTTTTAATACAATGAAAGACGATATGGACAGGCTGGACTCTTTGGAAGGAAAAGCTTATTATAATTTCCACCCGGGAAGCCATGTAGGCCAGGGGAGCGATGAAGGCATAAAGCTTATAGCCGATGTAATAAACCGTTCCGTAAAGCCAGAGCATAAATCTACCATACTTTTGGAAACTATGGCAGGCAAGGGCACGGAAGTAGGCAGAAGTTTTGAAGAACTGAAAAAAATAATAGATTTAGTTGATAAAAATATAAAAATAGGTGTCTGCATGGACACATGCCATGTTTTTGACGGAGGGTATGATATAGTTAATGACTTAGACGGTGTTTTAAATGAGTTTGACTCCGTTATAGGCCTTAAATATTTGAAGGCAATGCATATTAACGACAGCATGAATACATTAGGCAGTCATAAAGACAGGCATCAGAAAATAGGCCAAGGCAATATTGGGGCTGAAACATTCAAAAATATAGTAAAAAACAGCAGGCTTAATAAACTGCCAATGTGCCTTGAAACGCCTAATGAGCTGGAAGGCTACGGTGAAGAAATTAAGCTTTTACGTTCTTTTGAGTAAATATAAGATTTACATAATGTTCACATTTTCTTTATATGAAATACACAATTTAAGGGCATAATAATAATTGTTCAGAGGAACATAAAATCTACTCCTTAAAAAATTTCATAACTTATAACTTACCTTTCTTAGAACAAGCCGGCTCTTTATGGGCCGGTTTGTTCTTTTCCAAAATAATTTTATTTAGTTTTTATCAGTATTTAATGACAAATTTATTTTTAGGTGGTAAAATTCAATATAAAAAATATTTCAAGGGGTGATAAGGCTTGAATAACGATATAAAAATTGCAGTTTATGCCGACGGTGCAGATATAGAAAAAATGGTTAACTACTATAAAGGCGGTATAGTAACAGGCTTTACAACTAATCCGTCACTTATGAAAAAAGCCGGTGTTACTGACTATATGGCTTTTGCAAAGGAAGTAGTTAAGGCCATACCTGATATGCCGGTGTCTTTTGAAGTTTTTGCCGATGACATGCCTACAATGGAAAAAGAGGCAGAGGCTATAAGTGCTTTAGGGGAAAATGTGTATGTTAAAATTCCTTATATGAATACAAAGTACGAAAAAACAACAGAGCTTATTAAACGCCTTACAGCTAAAAAAATACAGGTAAATGCAACAGTTATTATGACAGATACACAGGCTAAGGAAGTAATAGACGCTATCTGCCCGGGTGTTAAGTGCATAATTTCCATTTTTGCCGGACGAGTTGCAGACGTAGGGGTAGACCCTAAGCCTATGGTTAAAGAAGCTTGTCTTTATGCTAAAAAGAATAAAGACATTAAAGTTTTATGGGCAAGCTGCCGTGAGTTTTATAATATAATAGAAGCTCAGGAGTGCGGCTGTGACATTATAACTGTTCCTGACGGAGTTATTTCAAAATTTGGCGGTTACAAAACAGATTTAACAGAGCTTACACATAACGGTGTTATGGCTTTTGCAAATGATATAAAGAGCCTTGGATTTACCATTTTATAATAAAAAATATAAAATAAAAACGGATTAATGCCCAAACAGGTTTTAATCCGTTTTTTTGTTTTCTAATGTTTATAAGCGTATTTCCATTTGCCGCTTTTAACCCTGAATATACATATAAGACCACGGAATACCGTGTCTATTCCTATTCCCAGCCATATTCCAGTTACACCCATATTGAATTTATATGCAAGTATATAACATGCTCCAAGACGTATAACCCACATGCCTACAAAACCGGCTATAAGCGGGATTTTAACATCTCCGGCACCACGGCAAATACCGCTTATTACTATGTAAAGACTGAAAAATACTTCAAAAGCGGCAGCTAAACGAAGAGTTACTGTACCCTGTTTTATAACATCAATATCATTTGTAAAAAGACCTATAACTTCTTTTGAGAATATAAAAACAGGTACACACATAATGGCTATGGCTATTATGTTTATTATACAAACAAGAAATACGAATTTGTCTGCTAAATCCTCTCTTTTGGCACCTAAAGACTGGCCAATAAGTGCTGTTGCCGAGTCTGCCAAACCGTAAGACGGAAGATAGAATATGCCTTCTGCCTGGTCTGTAAGGTAGTGGGCTGCAAGGGCTATTGTGCCAAGACCGGAAATCATGGCAGTTAATATAATATGCCCAAAGCTTAAAGAACAGCGTTCAACACATACAGGTATTCCTATTCTGAAAACATCTTTCATTATGCGTTTTGTAATTCTGTAGTCACCACGAATTCTTATTTTAACCGGTGTCGGTTTTTTGTAAAGCATAATTAGAAGGAATACGGCTAAAACAAAGTGTGACGCTGCTGTGGATATGGCAGCACCTGAAACACCCAAGCCTGCACCGTACATTTTAATTACATTTCCAAAAACATTTATATCCCTTGCAGGGTATATTAATATATAATTTCCTACAACATTAAGCAAATTGGCTCCTATATTGGCAAAAAGTGGAAGCCTTGTATTGCCGGCAGCACGCATAACCCCTGAAATAACAGTTGAAACTGTTACAGCGCCAAGACTTGTGCCTATTATTTTAAAATAGTCAATAGCAGGCTGTAAAACATCTTCTTCGGCTCCCAGCCACACAGGCAGCCTGCCGGATATTGCAACAGCTGCAACAGAGATAATTATTCCCGAAAATACTGAAAGAGTTATTGACTGACGAACAGCCTTGTGTACTATGTTTATTTTGTTTCTGCCTATATTATGGGCAACTATAAACATAAAAGAAGCACACAAAGCCATATTATATCCGTTTATAAACCAAATTGTAGAGGCTGTAATGGCAACGGCAGCTGTGGCATAGGCACCTATTGAGCCTACCATGGCCATGTCGGCAAGGGATACAAGGCATATAAGAAACTGCTCCGCTATAGCCGACCAAGACAGTTTAAAAACCGTATGAGCCGGATTTTTTCCGTAATTAAGTATTGTATTATCTTCCATAAAAATCCCTTAAACATTAAAAAATTTTAATACCACAGATTAAATATAACACTATTTTTTTATATATACAAATAACTTTTGATACTGCTCAGCATGCAAAAAAGTAATAGGACAGGTATAAGGTAAAGTATATTTAATTTGTACAATATAAACTGGGCAGTGATTATATGCTTGATTTTATTTGGAGTTTTGCCATAATAGCCGGAACGGTTGCATGTTTTATTACACATGGACCGCAGGAAGCGGCAAGTGCCATAACAGACGGAGCTGCCGGAGCAGTAGAGCTTTGCATATTTATGGCAGGAACTATGTCTTTTTGGAGCGGTATTATGAATATAGCACAAGAAAGCGGGCTTATAGATTCTCTTTCAAAAAAAATACGGCCCGTTATGAAATTTTTGTTCCCGGATGTGCCGCCGGAAAGTGCCGCTTTTAAGTATATATGCGTTAATATGGCGGCTAACTTTATGGGTCTTGGCTGGGCTGCAACACCTGCCGGGCTAATGGCAATGAGTGAGCTTAAAAAAATACATAACGTAACAAACACCGCAAGCCGTGCAATGTGCATGCTTATAGCTGTTAATGTGTCATCCGTTCAGCTGCTGCCTATAAACATAATTATTATGAGGCAGAAATATTTAAGTGCAGCACCTTTTGATATTGTTTTTCCAAGCATTGTAGCTACTTCAATATCAACTTTTGCTGCTGTGGCTGCCGTTAAAGTCTGTGAAAGGAGATATTTTAAATGAATATAATAGACTCCATTTCATCAGGCCTTATGCCTGTTGTTGTAATGATTGTAATAGCTTACGGTCTTATAAAAAAAGTATCTTTAATGGATTCATTTACTGACGGGGCAAAAAAAGGCCTTATAACGGTTTTTAACATACTGCCTACACTTACGGCTTTAATGTGTGCTTCGTCTGTATTTGTTAAGTCGGACCTTTCATCTGTTATAGAAAAAATAATAAGCCCGGTTGTGTCTCTTTTTGGTTTTCCGTCGGAGCTGGTGCCGCTTTTGGTGGTTAAGATGTTCTCGTCATCAGCAGCAACAGGACTTATAACTGAAATTTTCTCATCTTTTGGCCCGGATTCTTACATTGGCCGTACTGCGGCAATTATGCTTGCCTGCACTGAAACAGTGTTTTATACAATGAGTGTTTATTTTAATTCTGTTAATGTAAAAAACACGCTGTATACTTTAAGATGCTGTATTTTTTCTATACTGTGTGGAGCTTTGGCAAGTGCCTTTTTGGCAGGTGTAATGTAGAGAGCCTTGTTTTTTAATAAGATGTATATTATACTAATGAAAAAATAACTGGAGGTTTTTTACATGCCCGGAAGAAGCAAAGAAGAAACAGAGGGAATTACCCTTTTAGGCAATAAAAACAACGTATATAAAGACGATTATGCACCGGAAGTTCTTGAAACATTTATAAATAAACATCAGGAAAACGACTATTTTGTTAAATTTAACTGTCCTGAGTTTACAAGTCTTTGTCCTATTACAGGCCAGCCGGATTTTGCCACAATTTATATTTCTTATGTGCCTAATGTTAAAATGGTTGAAAGCAAGTCGCTTAAGCTTTATCTTTTCAGCTTCAGAAATCATGGGGATTTCCATGAGGACTGCGTTAATATAATTATGAAAGATTTAATTAAGCTTATGAACCCGAAGTATATAGAAGTTTGGGGCAAGTTTACACCAAGAGGCGGCATATCAATAGACCCGTACTGCAATTACGGCATGAAGGGCACAAAATGGGAGGATTTGGCTTGGGAAAGACTCTCTAAGCATGACATGTATCCGGAAAAGGTAGACAACAGATAAAAAGGCTCTGTTTTTGCAAAAGGTGAAACTGTGTTAAAAACATGAGCCTTTTGTGTTGCTTTAATCTAATTTGATTTGAAAAATGGTATATGGTGGTATATAATTAAATTATTAATAATTACTTAATAGAAATTAAACAAAAATTGCTTAAATATGGGGTTTGCGTATGATAAAAAAAATTATTTGCGCAGCCTGCGTCGTATCAATTATGTTATGCGGCTGCGGCAAAGCTGAGCAAGAGGAATATGTTTTTTCTCTCTCTAAAGAGCAGCAGGAAAACTATGCCGAAATAATAGAAGAAAAACTAAACAGCTTTTATTGGCACTACGAAGGGACAAGCCTTGCTTACAGTGAGTCCAAGGTGCCTGAAAATACCGAAGAAAACGCCGATATTTTTGCGGCAAGTGCTCAAAGCGGCTACGATATGACAAGATATGCCGGAAGGGATGCAGTATGCTATACGGCTGATTTGTATCATATTAACTCACAAAAAGCCGGTATTGTTTACTTCTATTTTATAAGAAATGATATTGTAGGGCTTTACTACTCACCGGATGCTAATCCACAAAAAGTTGTTGGGCTTAACATAAGAAATGTGTTTACGCCTTCAGCCGGTATTTCAAAAACAGAAAGCGATTCGCCTTACAGCGGCAGTTATGCAAATAAAAAACTCAGCATACTTTCAGACGGTTTTTCGTCTTTATATAAGTATGAAGGCGGAAGTTATATTTTAGAGCTTAACGAAAGCAGTATTAATATTTACAGGTATTCAAGCGGAACAATACGAAGGTACACAACCATAAGCTATTCACAGTTGGGGTATAAAAAACCTATAAGTGCTGCATTTTTAAACGACGGCAGTGTGGCTGTTATTGTGGGCAGTGTGGCCGAAAGCTATGAGGGTGCAGAAACCGAAAGGATATATTCCGAAAAAGTATTGTTCTTTAACAGCAGTTTCGGCAAAGAAAGCACAGAAATTGAGCTTTCTTCCGGCAGTTATTCCTGTGTAGCTGCAACTGATGACGGCATTGTGCTTATAAACGATAAAAACGCAGAGTTTTATAAATCAGAAGGCGGTCAGTTTACTAAAGAGCACAGCTATTATATAAATGTACAGGCTACTGATTTTAAGCAGACTGATTTAGACGGGGATTCGGTAAATGAATTTATAGTAACCGATGAAAAAGACTTGTATATTTATAAACAGACTCAAACCGGTTTAGACTGTATATGGCGTACAAATGTTTCTTCTGAATGTTATTACGGATATATATACACGGCAGATTTAAACGACGACGGTGCCGATGAAATTTATATTTGTGATAATACAGGCACTGTTATAAGATATGTTTTGGGAAAAGACGGACTTGTTTCACGAAATGACGATATTTTATACAGTCAGAGAATATATGCCGGAGATTTTAACAACGACGGAAAGGACGATTACATATTAGCAGACAGTGAAAACTGTACACTTTATGTAAGGCAGTAGTATATGGATGACGAGTATTTTATGGGTGAAGCCCTTAAAGAGGCAAGGAAGGCTTTTGAACTGGACGAAGTGCCTATTGGTGCTGTTATAGTGCACAATAACGAGATTATAGCAAGAGGGTATAACAGACGCAACACGGACAAAAATCCGCTTATGCATGCCGAGATTATAGCCATTAATGAGGCGGCAAAAGTAATAGGCGACTGGAGAATTGAGGACTGTACAATTTATGTAACTGTTGAGCCGTGCCCTATGTGTTCCGGTGCTATTGTTCAGGCCAGAATACCTAATGTGGTTTATGGTGCACCTAATCCTAAAGCAGGCTGCGGTGGTTCTGTAATTAATCTTTTGCAGATGGAAAAGCTAAACCACAGGTGCTCAGTAAAAAGCGGCGTTCTTGAAAACGAGTGCCGAAGCATTATGAAGGAGTTTTTCAGCCGGTTTAGGAAGAAAAATACAGTTGATTAACAAAAATAATAAATATTTGACATAATAAAACAATTAATCAATTATTTATTTCATTGACACTTTAATTGTATGATAGTATAATAATATGGCAACAATTTTACAGAATTCAAAATTTCCGTGCTAGCCGGGGAGGTAGCGGCGCCCTGTACCCACAATCCGCTATAGTGGGGGTGACGCCCGGTGCAGGCTTCTTTTTTCTCTGGTCTGCCCTTTGGAAAGAGCGTTGAAGGCTGAGTCTTGTGCAACAGGAACTTATGAACCGTGTCAGGTCCGGAAGGAAGCAGCACTAAGTAAGCACTTCTGTGTGCCGCAAGGTAGCTTGGCTGGAGTTAAGGAAAAAGGTAACGCTTAGGAACAGGTGTCGAAGCCGGGCGCATGGATTCCTTAAATATAATCTATGCATTAAAATATAAAGCACGCAGTTTTTGACAGCTGTGTGCTTTTTTACTAATGTTTATTGAATTGGAAATGATTTGTACTGACTTGAAAAGAGGCGTTTAAACCGTGGCTTATCAGGCTTTATACAGAAAATTCAGACCGGACACATTTGACGGCGTTGTAGGTCAGGACCATATTGTTGGTACACTTAAAAACGAGATAGTTTCTGACATGGTTTCCCATGCCTATCTTTTCTGCGGCACAAGAGGAACGGGCAAAACTTCAACAGCTAAAATATTTGCCAAGGCCATTAACTGCCTGAGCCCTAAAGACGGGGAGCCTTGCGGCAAATGTGCTATGTGTACGGCTATACAGGAAGGCAGAAGCGTTAATGTAATAGAAATTGATGCAGCTTCAAATAACGGTGTTGACAATATTCGTGACATACGTGAGGAAGTTAAGTATCCGCCTACAGAGGGCAAGTATAAGGTTTATATTATAGACGAGGTTCACATGCTTTCGCCGGGAGCTTTTAATGCTCTTTTAAAAACTCTTGAGGAGCCACCGGCACATGTTATATTTATATTGGCTACAACAGACCCGCAGAAAGTGCCTGTTACCATACTTTCAAGGTGTCAGAGGTTTGATTTTAAAAGAATTTCTTCAGGTGAAATAACTAAGACACTTAAAAAATATATTAAAATAGAAGGCGCTCAGGCCGAAGAAAGCGCTTTAAGCGCTATTGGCCGCTTGGCCGACGGCTCAATGAGGGATAGTTTAAGCATACTTGACCAGTGCCTTGCTTTTTATCATAATGAAGTAATAACAGAAGACAAAGTTCTGGAAGTTTGCGGTGCTACAGATGACGGAGTATTCTTTGATATAACAGATGCCATAATAGGTAAAAACCCACAAAAGGCCATGGATATAATAGATGAAACTGTGTTTAAAGGCCGAGATATTGCCCAGTTTACAGCTTCTTTAATGCAGCATTTAAGAAACCTGCTTATTACTCTTACAGTAAACGAGGCAGAGGGCATAATAGATTTGTCGCAGGAAAAAATAAAACAGCTTTCGCTTCAGGCTAAAAAAACATCGCCGGAAGAGGTTATATATTTTATTCGTATTTTTTCTCAGCTTCTGTCGGATATGAAATATGCTTCAAACCAGAGGATACTTCTTGAAGTAGAGCTAATTAAACTTTGCTCAAATGTGCCTAAAAACAACATAGACTATATATCGGCACGTCTTTCGGAACTGGAGCGGAAAATAAAAAGCGGTGCTTTTGCTGTTTCGGCACAAAGTGAGAAAATTGTGTCAAAAGAAAAACCGGTGCCTAAGGCAAAGCCTAAAGCAGTGCCGGATGA
This sequence comes from uncultured Clostridia bacterium, assembly GCA_944384255.1. GTDB lineage: Bacteria > Bacillota > Clostridia > Lachnospirales > Anaerotignaceae > Neoanaerotignum_A. Next base: position 15,087 of record CALWSS010000111.1, on the reverse strand, counting down.
CATAAAATCGGTAAATGAAAACTGGGATAATATTTTAATGGAAATGGATTCCATAGACCGCTCGGTTTTTTCAAAGTCTGCACCGGGATATATGGACGACGGCAGACTTACACTTATTTGTGACGACGGTTATAAAGAAATTGTTGAAAGCAAAAAAAATATACTTTCGGATAAGCTCTCAGAGCTTTTTAAAAAAGATTTTGATATAAAAACAGTTGATAAAAGCGAATATGAAAACTACCGTAAAATGACTTACGGCGATAATTACACCGATGATGACGGTTTTGGCGACGATATATTAGGTACGTTTTCTGACGCTGAAATAATAGATTAAATAATTTTGAGGAGGACAATAAAAATGGCAAAAGGCGGATTTGGCGGTATGGGCGGCATGAATATGCAGAGCCTTATGAAACAGGCACAGAAAATGCAGAAAAAAATGGAAGAGGCTCAGGAGGCCCTTGCAGAAAAGACAGTAGAAACAACATCAGGCGGCGGTGCCGTTAAAATTGTAATTACAGGCAAAAAAGTTATTAAATCAATTAAAATAGACCCAGAGGTTATAGACCCGGATGATATTGAAATGCTTGAAGACCTTATACTTTCATCTGTAAATGAGGCCATAAGACAGGCTGACGAAATGGCAAACAATGAAATGAGCAAAATTACAGGCGGTGTAGGAAACGGCATGTTCTGATTTTGCCGGCAGGTGACAGAAAATGAATTTTTACGGTAATTATATAAACCGCCTTATAGAGGAGCTTTCGTCCCTTCCGTCCATAGGCCCTAAAAGTGCACAAAGGCTGGCTTTTTATATAATAGGCATGAGTGAGGAAAAGGCGGAGTCTTTGGCAAATGCCATATTAGAGGCTAAAAAGAACATAAAATACTGTTCTGTCTGCTGTAATTTATCCGATGAGGATATATGTCCGGTATGTGCCAACCCAAAGAGGGACCATTCAACTATAATGGTTGTGGAGGACCCAAGAGATATGGCGGCTTATGAAAAGACCAAAGAATTTAAAGGTGTTTATCATGTGCTTCATGGTGCTATTTCGCCTATGACGGGTGTAGGGCCAAACGATATACGTATTAAAGAGCTTTTGGATAGAATCCAAAAAGAGCCTGTTAACGAAATAATTATAGCTACAAACCCTAATGTGGAAGGTGAAGCTACAGCTATGTATTTAAGCCGGCTTATAAAGCCTTTGGGCATTAAGGTAAGCCGTATAGCAAACGGTGTGCCTGTAGGCGGGGATTTGGAATATGTAGACGAAGTAACTCTTTCAAGAGCCCTTGAGGGCAGAAGGCAGATGTAAAAGCCATAAAGCTTGGAAAAAGGTATGAAAAAGTTAGAAAAAGTTAGAAAAAGTTAGAAAGAGTTAGAAAAAAGTTAGAAAAGGTTAGGAGAAAGTTTGGAGGCTTAAATGAGCAGGGCAGACGAAATTTTTATTGCTAACTGTACCGATATACTTAATAACGGCTATTCAACAGAAAAAGAAAAAAACCGTCCTAAATGGGAAGACGGCTCGCCGGCTTACACAATTAAAAAGTTCGGTGTAGTAAACAGGTACGACTTATCACAGGAGTTTCCTATACTTACTTTAAGGTTTACCAACTTTAAAGCCGCCATTGACGAAATTTTATGGATTTGGCAGAAAAAGTCAAACCGCACAGCCGACCTTCACAGCCATATTTGGGACGAATGGACTGGTCCTGACGGCACTATAGGCAAAGCTTATGGCTATCAGCTGGGCATTAAGCACAAATATAAAGAAGGCGAGTTTGACCAAGTAGACAGGGTGCTTTTTGATCTTAAAAACAACCCTTTCAGCAGAAGAATAATGATTAATATTGATAACTTTGAAGATCTGCACGAAATGAACCTTTATCCCTGTGCCTACAGCATGACTTTTAATGTTACAGGCAATAAGCTTAATGCTATATTAAACCAGCGTTCTCAGGACACATTAACAGCCAATAACTGGAATGTGGTGCAGTATGCCGTTTTGGTGCACATGTTTGCACAGGTAAGCGGCCTTGAAGCCGGGGAGCTTGTTCATGTAATAAGCGACATGCACATTTACAACAGACATATTGACATGGTAAAAGAGCTTATAAGCCGTGAGCCTAAAAAAGCCCCTAAATTTATAATGAATAAAGACATAAAGAATTTTTATGACTTTACAGTAGACGATTTTGACTTAGAAGGCTACGAGTACGGGCCAAGCTTAGGCAAAATACCGGTAGCTATTTGAGGTGAAACAGTATGAAAATGATAGTAGCCGCTGATTTAAACTGGGGCATAGGCATAAAGGGCGGTCTTTTAACACCGCTTCCTGAGGATATGAAGTTTTTCCGTGAAAAAACAAAGGACTCTGTTGTAATTATGGGCAGAAAAACATTGGAGTCTTTCCCGGGACATAAGCCCCTTAAAAACAGGGTAAATATTGTTATTACAACAAGTAAAGACCTTAATACCGAAGGCATAGTAAAGGTTTCAAGTATTGAAGAGGCTGTAAAAGAAGCTGAAAAATACACAGATAAAGAAGTTTTTGTTATAGGCGGAGGCACTGTTTATAAACAGATGCTTGATTTTTGCGATACGGCATACATAACAAAAATAAACAGAGTTTTTGATGAAGCCGATACATTTATACCTGACCTTGACAAAATGCCTCAGTGGGAAATTGTTGAAAAAAGCGAAACAAAAGAATATAATGGTACTGAGTTCAGTTTTGTAACTTATATTTGTAACTCATATTTGTAACTCATAAGAGAAAATAAATTTTTTGCGAGGTGTTAAAAATGGTTCCAGCAAGTGTAGCTATACAGGTTCTGCCGCTTACTCTTGATGATAACGAAACAATTCGTATTGTTGACGAGGTTATAGCATATATCGACAGCACCGGACTTAAATATTTTGTATCACCTTTTGAAACAACAATAGAAGGCGATTATGACGAGCTTATGGAGATTGTTAAGCAGTGCCAGCTTATAGCCGTAAAGGCAGGCGCTCCGGGAGTAAATACTTTTGTTAAGATTTTCTTTAACCCAACAGACGGTGTGCTTACAATTAACCAAAAGACTGATAAATATCTTGAAGTAGATATGAAAAACAAAGAACTTAATATGTAACCAGTAAAGGCGTTTTCAGCGCCTTTAAAAAGGCGCCTATTTTTCAGGCGCTTTTTTTAGTTAAGTTTTATAAAAACTATAAGGAGAGTTGTTATGGAAAAATCAATACAAAATGCTGTACTTGAGCAGTCAAAAAAATACAACAGTTTTTATATTTATGATGAAAAAACAATACTTGATTATACAAAAAGGCTTAAGGACTGCTTTAAAGAAGTTAAGTTTTTATATTCTGTAAAAAATAATCCATATATTAATGTTGTTAAAACAGTTTTTGCTCAGGGCTTTGGTGCCGATGCCGCCAGTTTAAACGAAGTTCTGCTTTCTGAAAAGCTTGGTCTTAAAGAAAACGAGATTTATTATTCAGCACCGGGAAAAACTGAAAATGATATAAAAGAATCTTTGGGTAAGGCAGTTATTACAGCCGACAGCTTAAACGAAATAGAGATTATAAATAAATCTGCCGAAGAAAAAGGCATTGTTGCCCAAATAGGTGTTAGAATTAACCCGGATTTTGGGTTCTTTGGCGGTAAAGGTGCACCGTCTAAATTCGGTATAGACGAAAAACAGCTCTTTGATAATGCCGAAAGAATAAAGAGCCTTCAAAACATAAAAATAACTGGTATTCATGTACATTTGCACAGTCAGGAGCTTAATACAGAGCTTATAAAGAAATACCATGACAATATGTTTGATTTGGTTGAAAGAGTATGCAAAAATCTTGATATAAGCCTTGATTTTGTAAACCTTGGTTCCGGTATAGGCATACCTTATGCCAAAAATGACAAAGAAGTTGATGTTAAATTATTAGGCGAAAACTTAAATGAGCTTTGCCATAAGTTTAAAGAAAAATATAAAAATACACATATTTTTGTGGAAACAGGCCGTTATGCTGTGGGTAAAAGCGGATACTATGCATGCAAGGTTGTGGATAAAAAAACATCTTACGGCAAAACATTTATTATACTTTCTTCAACTCTTAACGGCTTTGTACGTCCGGCTGTAGCACATATTATTGAAAAATATGCTGTTGACGAGTTCCCGGCAGAAAGTGAGCCGTTTTATACATGCAAAAACGCCTTTGACTACATAGTTCTTAATAACAGTGATAAAACAGAAAAAGTAACTCTCTGCGGCAGTTTGTGTACTTCAACAGATATTATAGAAGAAGACATTGAGCTTAAAGAAATGAACATAGGCGATATGCTTGTTATGACAAATGCCGGAAGCTATGCTTCGGTTATTACACCTTATCAGTTTGCTTCTTTGCCAAAGGCGGCTCAGCTTATGCTTAAAACTGACGGCAGTGTTATTAATGCTGAAGAGTTATAAAAACGTTATAAATAGAGTTATAAAAGAGTTATAATAAAATTATCAATTTTAAGATATGAATAATTATTAAATAAAAGGCCGTTTTATAAAGCGGCTTTTTATAATGTCAAGAACATATATTTTGTTATAGCTTAAAGAGGTTTTTGATAATCTGGTATTTATATTGTTGTTGATTTTTTTAGTTTTTGATATAATATTTCAATAAAATTAATTGAAATATTAGACAAAGAATGAATATATTATGCTTTTGGCTTTAAAGTGTTTTGGGGTGACAGATATGGGATATTTGCATATTTTGCCTATGACTGAAGTTTTGATTTTAAATTTAATTACATTAGACCATTGCTTTAAAAGAAAATATTCAATATTTAAAACAGTAGTGGTATTATTCACTTTTACTGTAATTTTTGTTTTGTCATTGGTGCTTTTGAATAGAGATATATTTCTTGGAAACGGTAAATTTTCAATAGGTGGATTTGTATATATAATTCCATTGAAATTTTTATACGATGAAAAATTTGAAAGACTTTTTCTTAATATGTGCATGGTTTGGATATATACTCTTGGAATAATGGCTGTTTCTGTGCAAGCTGCAAATTGTTTGAGTTCTTTTAATTATGAAATATCTTTAATATTAATTCAGACAATATTATTTTTATTTACATTTATTCCGTTTAGAAAATATGTAATGCCTAAATACATATATATTTTTAAAAATATGTATGATTTCCAAAAAACACAGTTTAGATATTTGGAAATAAGCATATATCTTAATTTTTTTATATTTGCTATTCTTCATATAATTTTTTTAGGCAGTGAAAAATATTTGCTGCAAATGATTATTTTTATTATGTTTCTTGCAGCTAATTATTTATTCTGTGCCATTGTTTATGAAGTAATTAACAGCTCCATTAAAATTGATGAGCTTGAGGAATCAGTTTCTCACGATGCTTTAACAGGCCTTGGAAACAGGACACAAATGCTAAAGCGTATGCGTCTTTTAATACAAGAAAATCATGTTTTTTCTATAATGTTTCTTGACTTAGACAGGTTTAAGCTTATTAATGACCAATACGGTCATGACGTTGGAGACAGATATTTAAAACATTTTGGGAAAGTATGTTCTGAGGAGCTGAAAGATAGTGGGAAGCTTTTTAGGTATGGCGGCGATGAATTTGTTGCTATATATTACGGCGTTTTAACTAAAGAAATAGCTGATTCAATAGCCCAGTGCAAAAATTGGGATGAAGGTGCTCCTTGTGCTTTTAATGAGGTAAGTGTGGGTTTTGTTGTTTGTAAGCCGCCATATTCCGTTAAAGACCCGGAAATTATATTAAAACGAGCTGACAGCATAATGTATAGGAATAAATTAAACAGAAAAATGAATAATTATAAAAAAAGTTAAAATTTGTTTGAAATATTTTCAGTGCAAATAAAAAGTGTGGTTTATTAACTGTAGAAAACAATTACAAACATTAATTATGAAAATATTTTCAAACTACAAAAAGTCAGCAAATGCTGACTTTTTTTAATAACTGGGAATTAAAAATATTCTGATAAAAAATATGAAAGGTATATATCAAAAATATTTAGTGTAAAGAATATTGTTTTAAGCATCAGTTCTTACGAAAAATTAAAAATGCAGTTGATTTTTTATATATTTATGAATTTGTATAAAATATTTAATTCTTATATAACTACATAAAAATGTGTATTCAGATTGTACCCTTTAAAATAGCAATGCCGCTTTATAAAGCGGCATTTTGAGATATATAATAATTTTTAAAATCTTGTTTAAAACACTTTAAAACAAAAATCAGAAGAATATAAATTAATTATGGTGTTTTATATTTAATAAATGTATTTACCGGAAAGTTTTTTATTTTAAAATATGGTTTTCGTCTGTTATGGCCGAAAATATAGTGCTGCAAATTGTATTGACATTATTTTTCCAGTTAGTGCAGATTTGTATTGCTTGGGATTTAGTAGGTACTACAACGTCAAGCTCCATTATTCTGTTGCCTTCAAGGCCGCAGACTTCACATTTAACAAGGTATTCTCCGTTGATTTCCGGGAAATAATTGGCTGATATTTCATATTCGCTTTTAATACGCTGTTTGTTGTTTAATATATATTCATTGGCAGCGCTTAAAAGCCATTCCGTAATACGGTTTTGGAAAAAGCCTAAAACAGTAACGCCTTCTTTTGTTATATTATAACGTGTGGCGCCGTTTTCCGTAGAAGATTCAAGATACTGGGAGTCAGTCAGCTCCATAAGGCACTGCTGAACGCTTATGTAATCCATAATATTTCTGTCCATAGCAAACTGACAAATATCGTTATTTGAAAGGGATACACCCATTTTGCTTAAAAGATAAAGTATTATTAACTTGTTTTCGGCCAGTTTGTTATCCTGAAGCAAAGCCTATTCCCCCTAAAAATATATAAAAACATTATATAATACTTTTCGACATTTCTCAACAGCAAAAAGATGTTCGTATATTTAATAAATGCTGTATCTGCCCTGAACAATGTTTTTTTCATTTAATTTTTTTGTTATTGTGTTAAGGACAAGACGTTTGTTTAATATCCATTTTGGCTCTATTAAAATGTCTTTTGGCCCGTCGCCTGTTAGGCGGTGTATAACTACATTTTTCGGTATATATTCTATTAAATCAGTTACAACATCTGTATATTCCTCAAGAGTAAAAAGCTTGAAAGGCTCTTTTAAATACATATTTTCAAGAGGTGTGCCTTTTAAAATGTTCAGCATTTGAAGCTTTATGCCTTTTATGCCGCAGGAGCAGGCAAACTTTACTGAATTAAGCATGTCTAAGTAATTTTCACCGGGAAGATTAAGTATTATATGGCACACTGTATCTATACCGGCAGAATTAAGAAGCTTTACGGTATTTTCAAAAACAATATTCTTATAGCCACGGTTTATAATTTCTGCCGTTTTTTCATTTGATGTTTGAAGGCCAAGCTCCACACAGACATAAGTTTCTTTTGAAATTTCTTTTAAAAGATTAACAATGTTTTCATCTATGCAGTCCGGTCTTGTAGCTATGTCAAGGCCTACAATATCTTTTTGTGATATAGCCTCTCGGTATTTTCTCTCTAAAACTTCAACAGGTGCATATGTGTTTGTAAAAGCCTGAAAGTAGGCTATATAAAGTGCTTTAGGCCATTTTTTGCTTAAAAGCTCTTTCTGGCTTTCTATTTGTTCAGATATAGACTGTGTACGTTTTGCTGCAAAATCTCCGCTGCCTTTTGCACTGCAAAAAATACAGCCTGTCCTGCTTATTTTTCCGTCACGGTTGGGACATGTAAATCCGCCGTCTAAAGAAAGCTTAATAACTTTCTGTCCGAATTTATATTTAAAAAAACTATTTAATGAGTAATAATGCTGGTTGTTTTCAGGCATATTTTAGCTCCTTATACCTAAATAAATACAATATCTAATGAAAACATTAGATTATAAACTTACAAACATAAGTTTTAAGGTTAATTTATATATGTAAAATATATCAAAAATTTCCCGAAAAAGCAAAAAACTATTGTTATTTGAAAAGAAAGTGCTTATAATTACCTAATTGAAAAGATTGTTTATAATGATATTATATAAATTATTAAGGGGGACTACAATTATGTCTTATGTTGACAGAGTATTGGAAAACTTAAAGGCTAAAAACCAGGCTCAGCCTGAGTTTATACAGGCAGCTACAGAGGTTCTTAACTCTTTAAAGCCATTGCTTGACAAAGATGACAAATATGAGAAAAATGCTATTCTTGAAAGAATAACAGAGCCTGAAAGACAGATTATGTTCCGTGTGCCTTGGGTTGACGACAACGGCAACATTCAGGTAAACAGAGGATTCAGAGTACAGTTTAACAGTGCTATTGGACCTTACAAAGGCGGTTTAAGATTCCATCCATCTGTAAACCTTGGTATAATCAAATTCCTTGGTTTTGAGCAGATTTTCAAAAACTCTCTTACAACACTTCCTATCGGCGGTGGTAAAGGCGGTTCTGACTTTGACCCTAAGGGCAAAAGCGACAGAGAAGTTATGGCTTTCTGCCAGAGCTTTATGACAGAGCTTTACAGACATATCGGTAAAGACACAGACGTTCCTGCTGGTGACATCGGTGTTGGCGGAAGAGAAATTGGTTACCTTTACGGCCAGTACAAGAGAATTACAGGTCTTTATGAAGGTGTTCTTACAGGCAAAGGCCTTACATACGGCGGTTCTCTTGCACGTACAGAGGCTACAGGCTACGGTCTTGTATACCTTACAAATGCTATGCTTAAAGCAGCAGGCAAGAGCTTTGAAGGTAAGACAGTTGTAATTTCTGGTTCAGGAAATGTTGCTCTTTACGCTTGCCAGAAAGCTCAGCAGTACGGCGCTAAAGTTGTTACAATGAGCGATTCTACAGGCTGGATTTACGATAAAAACGGTATCGACCTTGACCTTATGCGTGAAATCAAAGAGGTTAAGAGAGGTCGTTGCAAAGATTATATTGAAAAACACCCAGATGCTGAATACCATGAGGGCAAAGGTGTTTGGACAGTTAAATGTGATATTGCTCTTCCTTGTGCAACTCAGAACGAGCTTAACGAAGAAGACGCTAAGACACTTGTTGCTAACGGATGCTTCGCTGTAGGTGAGGGCGCTAACATGCCTTCTACACTTGAGGCTATAGATGTATTCCTTAAAGCAGGCGTTCTTTTTGCTCCTGCTAAGGCTGCTAATGCCGGCGGTGTTGCTACATCAGCTCTTGAAATGAGCCAGAACAGCGAAAGACTCAGCTGGACATTTGAAGAAGTTGACGCTAAACTTAAATCAATTATGGAAGGCATTTACGAAAACATGGCTTCTGCTGCTAAAGAATTCGGCTGCGAAGGCAACTTTGTAGTAGGTGCTAACATTGCAGGATTCCGTAAAGTAGCTGATGCTATGATTGCTCAGGGCGTTTGCTAATTATTAAATATAAAATTAAAGACACCGTTTATACGGTGTCTTTTTTGTGCTTAAAAATTAAGTTTGGCTATAGTTTTTTTAGAAAATGCCATAATAAGAAACACGGTACAGCAACAGCTGTGGTTAATATAAATATTATAATAAATATTTTTATAAAATCTAAAATACTCCAAGTTCCGAAGTATTTAAAAAACTTAACAACAGTAGAAATGAAACTGCAAAATAGGCTTAAAAGCACTGCGTTTTTAATACTGTTTTTCATGTAATATACACTCCTTTTTATAAGGAAACAGTTTTTATATTAAAATAAAACTGTATTTAATACAGATAAACAAATACTGCCGCAGAAAAATACGGCAGTATATTTTATATTATTCAACAATCTTTTTAAGCTCATCAATAAGCATTTTGTTATGCTCAGGTGAAAGTATGCAGAACCTTAAATATGACTCATCAAGGAATGTAAAGCTTGCGGCATCACGGATAAGCATTTTTTTGGCTATCATTTTTTCAAATATCTCGGCAGCACTTGTTTTGTTTGTAAGAAGTTTTAAAAGTATAAAGTTAGCGCTGGATTCGTAAGCTTTTATGTTTTTCCATGTTTTAAATTCGTCAAGGGCTTTTCTTCTTTCACTTGTAATTAATTTCCATGTTTTTTCGTTAAACTCCTTGTCGGAGAACATTCTCTCACCGGCAAATTCGGCTAAAATATTTACTGACCAAGGGTTCTGATTTTTAGATAGTAATTCATGGAATTTTTTACTGCTTGATATTCCGTAGCCCAAACGAAGCCCCGGAGCTGCAAAAAATTTGGCTGTGCCCCTTATAACAAATAAGTTATCATATTTTGATGTAAGAGGTATGGCACATATTTCTTTTAAGTTATCGCTGAATTCTATGTATGTTTCATCAACCATAACGGCTGTATTGTTCTTTTTGCAGTGAGCAAGTATTTCGTCAAGCTGAGTTACTGTAATTGCTGTACCGGTAGGGTTATTAGGATTACACATTATAAAAAGGTCTATATCCGGAGTAAGAGCTTCAATAAGTTTTGGCACATCAGCCTCAAAATCGTCTTCTTCTTTTAAAGGGAAGTACTCAAAATCACTGCCTGTATTTTTAAGCTCATTTTCATACTCTGAATAAGCCGGGCCAAGTATTATGGATTTTTTTGCATTAACGGATTTAATAAATACTGAAATAAGCTCTGTTGAGCCGTTGCCGACTTTTATATTCTCATAGTCTGCCCCGGTATATGCAGCTATGCTTTTTCTCAAAGCCGTATAATTTTTGTCAGGATATACTGATATTATATCAAGATTTTCGGCTAAGGCTTTTTTTACACTTTCAGGAAATCCCAGAGGGTTTATATTTCCGCTGAAATCAATGATTTCTTTTTTTGGTATGCCGTATTTCTTTTCAATAGCGTCAAGGTCGCCGCCGTGCATGTGCATAAGTTTTTCCATTTAAAATACCTCCTCTTTTGTAAACAGTATTAAAACTCATCGCTTCTTTCACGCTGGGTTATATCATGGCTTTGTCTGTACAGCCTTGGATATACAGCCTTTTTATCTGCAGGCAGTATACCGGAAGAGACAATGACTAAATCAAGTGTTTTGTCAAAACCGTCAGAGTATATCATTTGCCCGCCGTTTTCAATGCCTAATGAATAAAGAGTTACGTTTTCTGCCGAGTTAATGGTTTTAAAAGCCGAGCTTTGTGTGTATACATTGTTTTTATACTCAAAACTGTATTTTTTAGAGTCTGAAAAACCAAAATACATTACAATTTCGTTTTTAAGGCTTTCCAATGTGCTGTTGCAGTCAAGCTCAAGTATTTTCCACATATCGGCATTATTTTTAAACGAAACCTTAAGGCTGTATATGTTCTTTGCCTTTGATTTTTTAATTGCTGACGATTGAAGCATATTTAAAAATATGCGGTAGGCATTTATTACTTCATTAATGTCGTCTTCGGTTAAAGGGCCGTTTAATGAATAGCTAAGATAATTATCCTGTCTTTTGCCTAATAAATCAACCCCTTTATCGGTAAGAACAAAATAATTAGGCGGTGCAAAAAGCTCCACTGAAAGGTCACAGCCTGATGTAAGAACAGGCCGTAAATAATCATAATCCTCAAAAAAACTGTAAGGCGAGGCATAATACGGACTTAAAATACCCATATAACTGCCTAAGGGTGTTATAAGCCATTTATCTATTAATATTCCCATATATAGAACTGAAGAAACAAGGGCTTCATCATCTTCGCTTAATGTGCTTTGAGTGCCTATTTCGGCTATTTTATCAAAATCAAAGCCCATAAGTGAATAAATATATGCAAATATTGAATCTGTAACACATGTGGATGAGATAATTTCTATTATGTCATCAGCATGAAAAGTGTTAATAGGTGCCTGTGTCTGATAAGCTGTTTTTTCAATAAAAATTTCCACTGCATTTTTAAGCAGTATTTTATGTGCTTCATAATGTGACAAAGTGAAAAAATCGTTATATGCCAAATCGTTTTTCTGATATTTAACTGTATTTATAGAAGGCATTTTTTGAATTAAGCCGAGTTTTTGTGCCATAAGTGACAGGTAAGAGGCATAGTATCCGTCTTTAATAAAAATACCGTCTAATTTATCTGATAATTCATATATATCATTTGGATTTTCAAAACGAATTTCACCGGCCGGAAAACAATGGTCACAGAGAGCTTTTAAATCTTTAATAAAAAAACTCTCTGATAAAGTGTCTTTAACTGAACTTAAAACCCAATTATCAGACTGAGTGCTTTTTTCAGGCTGTATTGTAAAAGCTGTGTATTTTTCTGAAAGGGATTTTATGATGTTAGCCGGTGTAAGAGGTGTATCATCTATAAGAGATGAATTAAACCATTTTCTAAACAAAGACGGGCATATTTTATTTAACATTTCTTTTTCGTCGTCTTGGGATATTTCCTTAAGTTTATTAAATTCGTCATTAAAAACATTAAAAACTTTTAAAATTAGTTTATCATTAAAAACGGTTTGGTTTATACTCATATTTTTCTCCTTCTCTTTGCAATACCTATATTTTATCAGATAATAACGATTTTACAAGCTGAAAAGGCATATTGTAAGAAAGACTCATAATTAATGGTATAGTTAATTATGATAATGGTATATAGAATATTGAATTTTATGTAATAATTGCATAAAATATAAAAGTGATTTTTTTACAACTTTTTCGTCAAAAATTGGTTATTTTATAGCTTTTTGAGTTGGCAATATATATGATATAAAAATTTACGGGAAAAATTTGTATAGTTTTAACTTGCAAAATAAAGCTATTTAGTGTAAAATATGAATAAATTTGTGAGACAGGCGTGATTTTAAACTTAAACCAAGATAAGTTAATAATGCCTCGGAAGCAGCTCACACAAATTAAGCTGTTTGATTAATGAAAACGTATTTACGTTTTATGTGCAATGAGGGTTTGCATAGCAAGTTAGTTTTAAACAGTCTTTTTTTTGCCACAAAGCGGTAAGGTTTCACACTGCCTGTCTGCTTAATGCTTCCAAAAAAAATAAGGGTAAAAAATTTTAGGAGGTTTTTAAATGAAAAAGAGAGTTTTAGCAATTGCAATGGCTACACTTCTTTGTGCAGGTGTATTTGCTGGATGTTCTTCTGGCGATAGTGGTTCAGCATCAGGCTCAGGTTCAGCAGCAGCTTCTGGCTCAGCTTCAGCATCAGGCTCAGGCTCAACATCAGCAGCAGCAGCTTCTGGCAATGCAGAATATGCTATGATTTCCGGTACATCTGTACCTGATACACATCCATACGCTTTAGGTATGAATAAGATCGGTGAACTTGTAAGTGAAAAAACAAATGGCGCTGTTACTCTTGATGTATTCAACAACTCACAGCTTGGTAGTGAGCGTGACCTTCTTGAAGGACTTCAGTTGGGTTCACTTCAGATGACATGCGTTTCTACAGCACCTCTTGCTGGATTTACAGATTCTTTCCTTGTATTTGACCTTCCATTCCTTTTCTCATCAACAGAGCAGGCAAGAACAGTTCTTGACAGTGAAGTTGGTATGGAAATACTTACATCTGTTGAAGATCAGGGCTTAAAAGGACTTGCATGGTTTGAAAACGGTTTCAGAAACGTAACAAATAATGTAAGACCTATTAATGTTCCAGATGACTTAAAGGGTATCAAGATCAGAACAATGGAAAACCAGATGCACATGGCTGCATTCCAGATCATGGGTGCTGACCCTACACCTATGGCAATGGGCGACGTATTCACAGCCCTTCAGCAGGGCACAATCGACGCCGAGGAAAACCCGATTCCTATCATTGCTACAAACAAATTCCAGGAAGTTCAGAAATATCTTTCTATGACAGGTCACCTCTTCAGCCCAACACCTGTATTTATTGCTAAAGATTACTATGACGCTTTACCAGCTGAGTATCAGACAGCAATTCAGGAAGCAGCTACAGAGGCAGCTCCTTACCAGAGAGAGCAGATTGATGAACAGAATGTATCAGGTCTTGAAGAACTTACAAATGATGGTATGGAAGCAAATGAACCAGATAAGGCTCCATTCCAGGAAGCAACAGCTCCTCTTTATGATGAATACATCAAAGAAGGCGCTGGTATGGTTTCACCTGACATCTATCAGAGAGTTCTCGACGTTATGGCAACAGTTGAGTAATTAAATCAGAATAATGATTTCTATATTACATATTGTACAGCTTAAAGCCTGACATATTGTAGTGTAAGCTGTCTGAGAGGTTTAACAATCAGGCAGCTTTTTAAAAGATAAGAGGTTTTTAATCTTAATTTAATCTGTGTGAATTTCCTAAGTTAATTTAATTGGCTTTGGAAAGAAGAAGTGTGCTTCTTTCTTGTGCTTGTATGGATTTTTGAGCTCTTGCATGAGCAAGTTTGTCATTTTATATGACACGCAATTATTTTCAGCAATTTTTATTCAGGTTATTTTTTTATTGAATGCTTTTTATCACGCTGGTTACGTGTTAAAAAGGTTAGGAGGGGCATTTTGGACGGTTTAAAGAAATTTTTAAACAATTTCGAAGGTTATGTATGTGTAGTAACGCTTCTCGTTATGTCAGTTGTTATTTTCTGGCAGGTTGTATGCCGTTACATATTAAAAAGCTCTTTGCCATGGTCTGAGGAGTTATCAAGATATCTCCTTGTTTGGACATCTTTCATAGGCGGAGCTTATGGTGTAAGACTTGGCGCTCATATCGGTGTTGAAGCTTTTACTCTTCTTCTTCCTAAAAAAGCGCAGAAAGCTCTTAACATAATTGTTATGATTGCTTGCTTAATTCTTTGTGCAGTTATCTGCAAATTCGGTTTTGAAATTGTTCAGACTCAGCTTTCTAAAAATCAGCTTTCACCTGCTATGCGTATTCCAATGGGTTATATGTACGCAGCTATTCCTGTAGGTATGATTTTCTTTATAATCAGATACGTTCAGGATATTATTGAAGCTATAAAGAACTTTAATAAAGATGAAAAAAAGGAGGCTGCTGAATAATGGCTACGTATTTGTTTGTGACTTTCGCGATAACTGCGATTCTCGGCTTCCCTATTTGGGCAGTTCTTACAACTTCTTCATTTGTTGCTCT